>NZ_JBBKTX010000089.1:0-316 GCF_044962685.1 Oceanobacter antarcticus | reverse complement strand
GCGATATGAGCCCCGATTCCAGGGATAGAGATCAGGTTCTGGCATTGCTGATCCTGTTCGCCATAACGCTTTAATTCTTCGTTAATGTGATCAATCCGACGCGATAACAGGTCATATTCAACCAATGTCCAATTCAACTCCGACTGCATCATGCCAGACAGCTCACCTTGTTCCAGAATCTCGCGCAACCCTTTCAGTACAGCATTGATTCCGACGGGGAAGATATAACCATAGTCCGTCAACAAACCGCGCATCTGATTGCAAAGCGCAGTGCGATCCTTGACCAATCGTTCTCGCATTCGATGCAAGCTCTGAA
>NZ_JBBKTX010000088.1:0-330 GCF_044962685.1 Oceanobacter antarcticus | reverse complement strand
GTGCGGCCTTTCAGATACGATCGGGTCTTGTAACACACTTCGATTTTTTCATCCCTCACCACACCCACCCCTTTCGGTGGCAGAGACTTCGTGACCTTGTAATTCATATCTTTCTTCATCCTGCCCACAAACAGACAGCCCTCATTCACGAGCTTTTCGAGCCACGCCCCACCGTTATAGGCACGATCAAATACGTAAGTAGTTCCTTGAAAAACAGAGAGTTGAGAGATGGCGCGGCCATCGCTAACTCTAGCGTCGGTGATTTCAAAATAGATGGGCGTGTCGGCATTGGGATCGTAGACCGTATGGATTTTGACACCGCTTTTATTC
>NZ_JBBKTX010000087.1:0-330 GCF_044962685.1 Oceanobacter antarcticus | reverse complement strand
GTGCGGCCTTTCAGATACGATCGGGTCTTGTAACACACTTCGATTTTTTCATCCCTCACCACACCCACCCCTTTCGGTGGCAGAGACTTCGTGACCTTGTAATTCATATCTTTCTTCATCCGGCCCACAAACAGACAGCCCTCATTCACGAGCTTTTCGAGCCACGCCCCACCGTTATAGGCACGATCAAATACGTAAGTAGTTCCTTTAAAAACAGAGAGTTGAGAGATGGCGCGGCCATCGCTAACTCTAGCGTCGGTGATTTCAAAATAGATGGGCGTGTCGGCATTGGGATCGTAGACCGTATGGATTTTGACACCGCTTTTATTC
>NZ_JBBKTX010000086.1:0-356 GCF_044962685.1 Oceanobacter antarcticus | reverse complement strand
CCGAAACTGCAACGTTGCAGGAGCGGTATCACTCAATCCTGCAAAACTGCAGGAGATTGAACGGAATAAATGTGCTGCTTAAACGCAGTATTTTGGACAACTGGGTTGAAAACTACCGCTGCGAGTGGTGGATAATCCGGTCGATGATCGGTACTGCGACGTCGTCCTCGTGGAAGAACTCCCCCCAACTGGTGAAGTCCTTGTTGGTCGTCAATATGATCGAGCGATACTCGTACAGGCTGTTGATCAGCTGGAACAGGTTGTACCGTGCCTGGCGGGTCATCGGCAGGTAGCCCAGTTCGTCGATGATCAGCAGGTCGTATTGGCCCAGCTGTTTCAGTCGCTTTTTCAGCTCA
>NZ_JBBKTX010000085.1:0-358 GCF_044962685.1 Oceanobacter antarcticus | reverse complement strand
TATTTAATCCGGTGCTCACTCTGGGCCACCGGATGGTTTCGAATCACGAAGCCGACTTGCAGGCCTGACGGGTCAAGTCAAACGTCGGCGACACAGAGTCGAGATCATCCGGCAGCCCCCGGAGGGCGCGGGTTGCCGCCGTCCAGTGCAGTGTTGACGAATTTGAAAAGGACTCGTCATTTCGCTGCATTCGTCGCCTTGCCCTGAACAACGGCAATACTCGCGCAGAGCCGTGCAGGATTAAATAGATGATGAGATGGACGCTCCCCATAGGATCCAGCGTCAAATGCGCTAAGGTTTTGTTACGAGCAAAACGTCAATATGAGGAGCGTCCACATGAATGATATTAGTACCATCG
>NZ_JBBKTX010000084.1:0-369 GCF_044962685.1 Oceanobacter antarcticus | reverse complement strand
CCAGCTTGGCATCGGGTGACCAGGTATCGGCTGTCGGCTGGTTTCCGGGCACGGGAACTCCATCTTGTCGGCATAGTTTCAACCAACTATACAGGGTCACATCGGAAATGCCTTCCTCTGTCCGGTTAACTGACTCGCCAAAAGAAAGGAGCCCGGTTCCCATGCCGTTTCCGGTAAAATGAAGCTTCTCACAGACATCATTCAGAGGAACCGGGCTTGGCACATTCTAACACCGTACTGGCACAGCTACTCAACATCATCCCTCGTCATCAATTTCAGAAAACCGTCGATCAATACCAGGCCGACAAACGCACACGAACCTTGTCATGCTGGGGGCAATTGGTGGCCTTGCTGGTGGGTCAGCTGAGT
>NZ_JBBKTX010000083.1:0-371 GCF_044962685.1 Oceanobacter antarcticus | reverse complement strand
TTTCAGCACACGATAGAACGTGGACTCCGATGCGAGGTAGATGCCCTTGTCAGCCAGACGCGGTACGATCTGTGAGGGCGGCAGGCTCTGATATTCCTGCAGGTTGCAGGTGTCCACAATGGCCTCTTCCTCTGACTGGGTCAGCTGGTGTGGCTGTTCCGATCTCGGGGCGTGTGGTCGCTTATCCTCAGCAACTGCACCGTTTTCAGTGCGCCATCGTTTCAACGTGCGGAGATGAATGCCGATCAGTTCCGCAGCATGCTTACGCGAAGCGCCATCGGTCACGGCCGTATCAAAATACTCAAGCAGCCTTGTGCGCTCAGTCATCGGGGTCAAATGACCTCGTTGTCCCGATCGTCCCCGTACAAGGC
>NZ_JBBKTX010000082.1:0-383 GCF_044962685.1 Oceanobacter antarcticus | reverse complement strand
ACAGAGGAAGGCATTTCCGATGTGACCCTGTATAGTTGGTTGAAACTATGCCGACAAGATGGAGTTCCCGTGCCCGGAAACCAGCCGACAGCCGATACCTGGTCACCCGATGCCAAGCTGGCTGTTGTAATCGAAACAGCGGGCTTGTCTGAAGTTGAGCGTGCGGCCTATTGCCGTGAAAAAGGCCTCTATGTTGAGCAGGTTCATAGCTGGAAAGCGGCTTGTTTACAGGGCGCAGCCATGCAGCAGGGCCGTGAGAAAGAAGCGCTGAAACAGCAGCGTGAGTCGAGCAAAACGATTAAAAAACTTCAGGCTGAAGTGAACCGAAAAGACCGTGCCTTGGCTGAAACCGCTGCGTTACTGGTGCTCTCAAAAAAGCTGGA
>NZ_JBBKTX010000081.1:0-408 GCF_044962685.1 Oceanobacter antarcticus | reverse complement strand
GACGGTTCCGTTGCCGGGCTGGGCGCGGGAGCCGGTAACACGCCGCTGGAAGTGCTGTGCGCGGTTCTCGACCGCATGGGCTGTCAGACCGGTATCGACCTGTACCAAATCATGGACGTCGCCGAAGACCTGATCACGCCATTAATGGACCAGATCATCCGCATCGACCGGGATGCCCTGACCCTGGGCTACGCCGGTGTGTACAGCTCCTTCCTGCTGTTCGCCCAGCGTGCTGAAAAGAAATACGGCGTCAGCGCCCGCGACATCCTGGTGGAACTGGGCAAGCGCGGCACTGTGGGTGGTCAGGAAGACATGATTGAAGATCTGGCGTTAACCATGGCCAAAGCCAAAGGCTAACAAAACGAAAGGCTAACGCTGGACTGGCTGCCACGCTGCTGCGGGGCAGCC
>NZ_JBBKTX010000080.1:0-419 GCF_044962685.1 Oceanobacter antarcticus | reverse complement strand
TGGTGGCCTTGCTGGTGGGTCAGCTGAGTGGTGCTTCCTCTCTGCGAGGGCTGGTTGAACAGCTCGATGTTCAATCCCGCCGTCTGTACCATCTGGGCCTGAAGCCCGTTCGCAAAAGCACACTGGCCGATGCCAATCAAAAGCGCTCCACGCTGGTCTATTACATGCTGTTCTTTCGCTTGCTGTCCCGTTTGGCCAGACAGAAAGGTCTTCGGGAAGTCATCACTCAGGTGCAACTGATCGACTCCACCACCATCTCCCTCTGTCAGTCACGCTACCAATGGGCCCATTTCCGGAAGAATAAAAGCGGTGTCAAAATCCATACGGTCTACGATCCCAATGCCGACACGCCCATCTATTTTGAAATCACCGACGCTAGAGTTAGCGATGGCCGCGCCATCTCTCAACTCTCTGTTTTT
>NZ_JBBKTX010000007.1:0-184876 GCF_044962685.1 Oceanobacter antarcticus | reverse complement strand
CGGCACTGTGGGTGGTCAGGAAGACATGATTGAAGATCTGGCGTTAACCATGGCCAAAGCCAAAGGCTAACAAAACGAAAGGCTAACGCTGGACTGGCTGCCACGCTGCTGCGGGGCAGCCCTTGCGGATTGGCATTCCCGCGTTGAGCACGGAAACGAGAAAACATTGCGCCAGGCGTCTGATCTCCGGCTTCAGACATCTGACGAATACATTGAAACAGGTGTTATATGAGTACCATTACCGTAAACCCGGTGGGTAAAACCTTTGATACCCACGAGGGAGAAGCCATTCTGGATGCCGCTTTGCGCTCCGGGATCATGTTGAAGCACGGCTGTCGTGATGGTCGCTGTGGTGACTGTCGTACTCTGGTTGAGACGCCGATCTCAGAAGGCGCGGTGACGTATCCGGCCGGTCTGGCGCTGGCGGAGACAGATCAGGCTGGTACAACGGTGCTGTGTTGCCAGGCGGTGGCGCATCAGGATCTGGCGTTGAATGCGCCTGAAGTCACCGAGCTGGAGGGTATTTCGATCCAGAAACTGGTGTCTCGGGTGCTGCTGAAAGACCAGGTGTCCAGCGATGTGATTGTACTCAAGCTAATGCTGGCACCGGGCAGTGATTTTCCTTATCTGCCGGGACAGTACATTGATATTACCTTGCCTAACGGCGTGACGCGCAGCTATTCGATGGCGAGCCGACAGTTGCAGGAAAACGCGATTGAATTGCATATCCGGCTAAAACCGGATGGCACCGGCACGCCGTTTATTTTTAACGAGTTGGGGCTGCGCAAAATGGTGACGGTAGAAGGGCCATTCGGCAGTTTCTATCTGCGTGATTCCGATGCTCCGATGGTGTTGTTGGCCAGTGGGACTGGCTTTGCGCCTATCAAGGCGATTATGGAGCAGCTGATCGCTGAGGGTAACGAGCGTCCAGTCCGTTTGTATTGGGGAGGGCGTTCGGCTGAGGATCTTTACATGTCGACGCTATGTGAAGACTGGGCCGAGCGCTTGCCCTGGTTTGATTATATTCCGGTGGTGTCGGATACCATGGATGGTTGGGTGGGTCGTACCGGTTTTGTACACCAGGCGGTGGTGGCTGATTTGAACGACCTGTCGGCTCACGAAGTGTACGCCTGTGGTGCGCCGATAGTGATTGAGTCTGCGCGCCGGGATTTTGTGGGTCAATGCGGGCTGAGTTCAGCCAATTTCTATTCCGATGCCTTTGTTTGATCTTGCTCGTGGCCAGGCCACGGGTTAAAGTTTGCCCTCAACATACAGACATGTATGTATTTGAAAGTAGAATAATAAAATGGAGAAAACCATGAATCTATTCAAGCGCATTATTATTAAATCAGCGTTTGTCTCGGCGGCTATTGTGACCTCGTCCATTGCTCTGGCAGAAGACACTGTTGTATTGCGATACAACCAGTGGTTTCCATCCCAGCACTGGTCGCAGAAAGACGGTTTGTACCAATATTTTGAGGAGATTGAAAAAGTCACAGAAGGGCGGGTGAAGGTGCAGCCTTCGGCCAAGCCGATTGTGCCACCGACCAAAAACTATCAGGCGGTAGTGAACGGCATTGCTGATATTGCCTGGGGGCCTCACGGTTATACGCCGGGCGTATTTCCGCTGTCAGAAATGGTGGAGTTCCCATTCAGTGTGAATGATGCCGGTATCAGTTCTGCGGCTTACTGGCGCGTGTTTGAAAAGTACTTCAAGCCAGCCGGCATGCATGGTGACGTGGTGACACTGGCAGTGCATGTTACCTCCGGCGGTAACCTGCATATGAAGGATGCACCGGTCAATACGATCAAGGATTTGCAGGGCAAGAAAATCCGTGTCCAGACCAGTGTTGTGGGTGATGCGCTGAAGACTTTGGGTGCTGTACCGGTATCCGGCTCACTGTCGGAGCTGCGCGAGTTTTTGTCTCGCGGCATTGTCGATGGCACGTCGTTGTCGGATGAGTTGCTGACCGGTTTTAAAGTCGACAAGTACATTAACTACATCACCCAGATTCCGGGTGGCCTCTATTCCAACAGTGCCTTTGTGATTATGAACAAAGATAAATGGAACAAGATTTCAGCCAAAGACCAGCAAGCCATTATGGCGATTTCCGGCGAAAAGCTGGCAGTACGCATGGGCGCGTTGTGGCACAAGAACGATTTGCTGGCGCGTGGCGAATTAAAAAAGCGGTTGGGCAAGGATTATCAAATCGCGTCGGAAGAGCTGTTTGTTGGTCTGGACGAAGCGTTTGCCCCTATTCGTGAGCAATGGCTGGATAAGGCGACCGCTGCCGAGGTAGATGGCCTGGAAGCGATGCGCTTCTACAGCCAGCAAACCGAAGCACTGGAACAGTAAGAGTATACAGCGCTCCCCGGCTGTCGTTACGGTCGGGGCGTGATGGCTGTGCTTTTCTATGCCGATTGACTGGAGAAATCTGTGAAGTTTTCGTTGCTTGCGGTGCTGGAATATCTCTGCGCCAAACTCTCGATCATTACCCTGATGCTGATGGCGGCGGTGACGTTTGCCGATGTGTTTGGCCGGGTAGTGTTTAACGCCCCATTGGGGTTTGCCTATGAGCTGGTCGGTATTTTTCTGGCGGTTTCGTTTTATGCCGGTTTGTACCATGTCCATAAAACCAGCAAACACATCCGTATCGATTTGTTTGATGGGCTGTTTAAAGGAACGCCGGGCGTACTGGTGTTCTGGTTTGGTTATCTGATTGAAGTGGTGTTTTTTGGTGCTCTGGTGGTGATGGTGTACCAGACCCTGCAAGACACCCGTCTGTTCGGGGAAACCTTTATGTTTCTCGGCTTTGAAAAATGGCTGGTATTGCTGGTCATGTTTGTCTTGGCGGTCATCGCGTTTGTCAGCCTGATCGTTACCACGCCGGAAACCCGTTCGGCGCGGTTACCACGTACTGAGCGTCAGGGGTAATAGCGTCCATGGTTATGATTTTTGCATTTGTTGTCTTGCTGTTTTTGCTGTTTTTACGTATCCCGATTGCCGTTGCTACCGGGGCTGTCGGGGTGGTGGGACTGGCCTGGTTCCAGGGCTGGTCGCCGGCATTAAGCCAGTTGGGCATGATTGCCACCGAAACCGTATTGTCCTACGAATTTGCGGTGATTCCGCTGTTTATTTTGATGGGGAATATCATCAGTCGTTCGGGACTGGCGGAGGAACTGTACAGCGCCACTCATGCGCTGGTGGGCCATTATCGTGGTGGTCTGGCGATTACCACCATTACTGCGTCTGGAGGCTTCAGTACGTTTTGTGGTTCCAGTTTTGCCACGGCGGCAACCATGAGCCGAATTGCGTACCCGTCGATGAAAAAATTCGGTTACAGCGATGGTTTGGCAACGGGTTCCATTGCCGCTGGTGGCACCTTGGGCATTCTGATTCCACCGTCTATTGCACTGGTGTTTTACGGCATCATGACCGAGACCGATATCGGTCGTCTGTTTATTGCCGGTGTGCTGCCGGGGGTACTGGGGGTGCTGTTTTATATTGCGGCGGTGTTGTATGTGGTGCATGTCAAGGGTGACAGTGATAGTCGTGTTAAAGAAGCAAGTGGCAAGGAAAAACTGCAGGCGATTGGTCAGCTGTGGGCGTTCTCGCTGCTGATTGTGCTGGTGCTGGGTGGTATCTATGCCGGTTTCTTTTCACCGACCGAGTCAGCCGGTGTGGGTGCGGTAGGGGCGATTGTCGTGACCCTGATCCGGGGTAAGTTTGAGTGGCGTAACTTGCTGGATGCACTGGAAGAGTCTGCCGCAACGACGGTATCACTGGTGGCCATTCTGATCGGATCACTGGTATTCGCCAATCTGGTGAATATTTCCAATATGCCGTTTCATATTGTAGCCTGGATTGAATCGCTGGATCTGAGTCTGATCGGGGTACTGCTGATCATGCTGGCGCTGTATTTTGTACTGGGAGCGGTGCTGGAGTCGATTTCCATGCTGCTGCTGACCGTACCGGTGTTTTATCCGGTGGTCGCGGGTATGGGAATGGATCTGGTGTGGTTTGGCATCATTGTGGTGGTGGCCACCGAGATCAGTCTGATTACCCCGCCGGTGGGGCTGAATGTGTTTGTGCTGAAATCGGTGATTACGGATGTTGATCTGAAGGTGATCTTCCGTGGTGTCTTTCCTTTCCTGGTGGCCGATCTGTTCCGGCTGGCGCTGATTGTGGCGTTCCCGATTATTTCTTTGGGACTGGTGGAGTGGATGGAGTAATCACTTGCCTGACGTCTGTTATCTGGCGTCAGGCTTCCAACTCTCAACTCTCAACTCTCAACTCTCAACTCTCAACTCTCAACTCTCAACTCTCAACTCTCACGATCAGCCACCGCTGGCATGGCCTTGCAGTCGGTGCTGACAGTTGGTTAGCGGGCAATTGTCGCTCAGAAACAGTGCCAGTCTGCGGGCGCGGTCGGCCTTGCTTTGCGGATCATCCTTGTCTCCCATTAGCGAGTTGGCCACCATATAGGAATAGATCAGATAGGCCAGATCACTGGCCTGCTCCTGTGGATGTTTCATTTCCATAAACAGCTTTTCGATGTAGGAAATACGATAGGAATCGACTTCCTCGACAGCGGCTTTGGCCATGGGATCGCGACGCGCCCAGGCGCGCAGGGAGATTTCGATCGAGGCCGCTTCAAAGGAGCGTTCACCCTTGTAGGGCAGGGTGATCAGTTCAATCAATTGCTCCCTGGTGTTCAGCGAGCGTTTTTTCAGGCTTTCAATGACGGCTTCCGTGGCCTTGATGCGCCAGCGCTCAAGAATCGCCTGTAACAATTCCTGCCGGTTTTCAAAGTGGTAATAAAAACTGCCACGGGTGATTTTCATTTCTTTGGCGAGGTTGTCAACTCGTACAAGGTCAATGCCACCAGTAGCCAGCACATTCATTGCGGAGTTGATCCAGTCATTACGGGTCAGTTTCGGTGAACTCATATCAGATATTTTAATACACTGGCGTCAGTTGATAAGGCCTGCAGCATCGATACGATCCGTGAGTGAATAGGGATCGTTGTTCAGACTGTTTGATGGCGCAGTTTATCCCCTTGGGTTTTGTCTGTTAAAAGCCCGCAAGGCGTGTGTTCTGTACGACGGGACAACAGCAAGGGGATTCGGGGTCAAGCTTTGAATCATATCAGATGGTGATCTGATGTGTTTGCTGCCAGGACTGCAATTACTGAAATTATTGCCGTGAGTTGCTAAAAACATACACAAGTGCCTGTTGTGGCGCATGTCAACAGAGCGGCTGACCCATGGCGGTGTTGCAATGTGATCCTGTTACGACGAGCAGCTTAGCATTACCAGTCCTCGGGTATCCGGCGCGCGACGCCATTGTTCAAATCCTGGATGTTCATCAAACGGATTCTGCAGAATGGTCAGCCAGTCGTTGAGTGGCTGGTAGTCACCTTCTTCAGCCCTGTCAATCAGGTGCTGGGCTACATGGGTCCGCAGGGTGTAGGCCGGATTGACGGCCAGCATGGCATGGCGGCGGGTTTCGGCGTTGCAGGTTTCCTGTTGCAGTCGTTGCTGGTATTGCGGCAGCCAGTCGTTGAGCATGGTTTGCCAGGGTGCAAGGTCAAGGTGGTTGAGGCCGGGTTGACCATCGTCGCTTTGCTGGGCTTCGGACAGGGCCCGATACAGCGGGTTGTAGTCCGCCTGATGCTGGTTCAGCAAATCGCGCCAGTGACGAATCAGTTCGTCGTCACCGGGTTGGCTGGTGGCCAGACCAAGACGCAGCGACATCCGTTGTTGGTAGGCTGCAGCATAGCGCTCGGGGAACTGTTCGAGAGCGGCCTTGAGGTCATCAACCGGCACCAGTGGCGTCAGCGCCTGGGCCAGCGCAGAGAGGTTCCAGTGAATCACATCGGGTTGTTGGTCGAAGGCGTAGCGGCCTTCCTGATCGGTATGGTTGTAGACGGCATTTTCTTTCCAGCGATCAATAAAGGCGAAGGGGCCATGATCAAAGGTTTCACCCAGAATCGACATGTTGTCGGTGTTCATGACGCCGTGTAAAAAACCATAGGCCTGCCAACCTGCCACCATGTCGGCGCTGCGTTGGCTGATGTGCTGGAACATGGCCAGATACGGGTTGTCGGCGCTCTGGCAGTCTGGGTAGTAACGGTCGAGGCAATAGTCGGCCAGTTGTTTCAAGCCGTCAAACTGGCGGGTGTAGTACAGGTGTTCGAAGTGACCAAAACGAATATGGCAGCGGCTAACGCGGAGGATTGTTGCTGCCAGTTCAACCCGTTCACGCTGGATTTTCTGGCTGCTGACGCAGACTGCCAAGGCTCGAGTGGAGGGGATGCCGAGATGGGTGAGGGCTTCCCCGACCAGGTATTCCCGCAGGCTGGAACGTAGTACCGCACGGCCATCCCCCATGCGTGAATAGCGGGTTTGACCCGCGCCCTTGAGGTGCAGATCCCAGCGTTCGCCATCGATCTCCAGCTCTCCCAGCAACAGCCCGCGGCCATCACCGAGTTGCGGGTTGTAGACGCCAAACTGGTGGCCGCTGTATTTCATTGCCAGCGGTCTGGCTCCCGGTGGCAGGGTGTGGCCTCCGAGCCAGGCGGCAAGTTGGTGCGGATCCAGACTGCAGGGGTTGATATGAAGCTGCTCGGCGACCATGTGGTTGACGCTGACGATGGCAGGATCCGGTAATGGCGTCGGCTCGATGGCGTGATACCAGGATTCAGGCAGGGTGGCGTAGTGGCTGCTCAGGGTCAGCTCGTCCAGGTTTTGCCAGGTCTTCATCGTCTTCTCCCTCGGGCGCTGGCTACCATGGCCAGGCCCTGTGTTGTGTGCCTGTTAGCGCGGGAGGTCAAACCTTGTCATCTGGTCGCGCTGCAGGCTGTTCATCGGTTGCCAGTCGGGTACGGGTTCACCCTGGGTAAATAACAGCCAGGGTACATCGGCTTGCAGGATCAGACGTTGATACAACGCCTGAATTTCTGCCAGCGTCAGATTGTGTACTTCGCTGGCAATGGCCTTGTTGGTATCAAAGCCGGTACGCTGGACATCAATGTCGCGCCAGAAGTCGTCGGCTTTTTCACTCATGTTGCGCGGTGGTTGCAGCAGCATGCTGATCAGGCCTTCCTTGAAGGCGGCAAATTCTTCTTCGCCCATGGCCGCCAGAGTGTCCTGATAGTGGTTCCAGAAAATCTGGCTGTGGTGGATCAGGTCGGCAGGGGTGTGTTCTGGCGACTGCACGATAAAGACCAACCCGGGCACGGTACGCTGCGGGTAAACGGCAGCAAAGACAATATACCCCAACTGTTGTTCGGTGCGCATGTACTGGTAATAAGGGGCGCTGATCATCTGGCCAAGCAGGGCAATCCGGGCGCGGTTATGGTCGCTGGTATCCTGACCCTGCAGGTACAACACGATGGCGTTGTCTTTGTGATCGAGATTCAGCGACTGCTGGAACTTGCCAGCGGGTGCCTTGAGGATGGCGAGGCTGGATTGTTGCTCGGGGTTGGCCGGATATACCTCGGCTACCTGGCTGGCGATCGCTTCGGCATCGGCCTTGCTCATGCTGCCGTGAATATACAAGCGGGTGGCGGTATTACCTTGCATTGTGCTGGCGAAGGCTTCGACGTCGGCGCGGCTGACCGAGCCGAGTTCACTCAGCAGCTGTTGTTCGTCGAAACTGGGGGAGTAGATCCAGCGTTTCAGTTCGGCGATGCCGCGCTCATAGGGTTTGGCCTTGAGCTGGTTTTCCAGATTACGCTGTAACGATGCCTGATAGCGCTGGAACTGGTCGTCGCTGATGCTGACCTGCTGCATGCCATCCAGTACTCGCTTGAGCAATTCGGGCAGCTTGTCCTGATAACCGGACAGCATCAGTTGCAGGCCACGGGAGTTGGCACTGAGGCCATAATTCAGCCCGGCCAGTTGCGCCGGGTAGCTGTAGGTATTGAGCGCTTCGTTGACTGCGCGGGTGTACAGCTGAGCCAGTACCATGCCACGCGGTGTGGCGATGTCGGCATGTTGCAGTTCCAGGGTAATACGGCTGCGGGGCTGGGCGAACTCGTGTTCCGGGTAGTACCAGAGTTGCTGTCCGGGTTGATCAATCAGCGCGGTCGGAACCGCTTGTTCCGGTTCGGCATTGAGTGAGAAATCTTGCGGAATAAAGGGGTTGGGTGCGGGCAGGTGCAGTTGTTCCAGCTCATCGGTCGAGACATCTGCGGCCAGGTAGCTGGATGGACGAATACGCATTGGCGTGTTGTACCAGGGGTCGGTCATATCGGTCGCGACGCCGGGTGCAATCAGGGTGCGCAAGACGTTATCCATGCTCAGGGCATCAAGGAAAGGCTTCAGGGTGTCTTGTGTTGTCGGCCGCCAGAGGTAGTCGCCGTGGATCACTTGCTCGGGCGGATAGACCTGCAGGTTGCTGCTCAAGCGTACGGCGTAGTCTGACAGGCTGCCATGTTGCTGGAAGCGGAATGCCATTTCGCTCAGCTGTTCTTGTTCGGTCATCAGGTAGGTCGGAATGGGTTGGTCTTTAAGCAGGGCAAAGTAGTGTTCGAGTATCTGGGTGATGTTTTCGACGTGTAACAGCCCGGCACGGGTCAGTTCAATCTGGATGACCAGATTGGACTCGAAGCGGGTGCTGATGGAGCGTCCGGCACTGAGACCTTCGGCCCAGCCTTTTTCTTTCAGCAAGGCGAGTATGCTGCCTTCGCCTTCATGACCAAGCAGGTTGGACAATAACTGCAGCGGCTTGTACTGGTACAACGACAGGGTTTCCGGCATTGGGAAGGTAAATTGCAGGCGGCGAATTTCTTTTACCGGTTCGATATTGATATCGAGTGGCAGTTGTTCCGGTACAAACATGGGTGGCCGTGACGTGGCGGTTTTTACGTCTCGCTTGGGAACGGCGTTGAAGTGGCTGGTGGCCCAGTCTTGCAGCTGTTGCAGCGGGTAGTTGCCTGCCAGCACCAGGGTCATCTGGTCGGCACTGTAATGCTGGCGGTAAAAGTCGATCAGGTCATCGCGCACCTTGCGATCCGGGCGATCCGACAGAGTGTCGAGGTTGCCGGTAGCAAAGCCAGCGTAAGGATGGGCCGGGTTCATGGCTTGCTTTTCAGCCGAAAAAATACGGCGGAAATCGTCTTTTATCTTGGCGCTGTATTCGGCATGAACGGCGTTTTTCTCGCGATCGACATAGGTTTCGTCAAAGCTGGGAGAGATAAAGAAAGGCGCAAAACGATCCAGTGCGCCACTCATGGCATCATTGTCGATCGAGAAAAAGTAAGTGGTTTGCTGATGCGCGGTAAAGGCGTTATGACTGCCACCATGGCGGCTGATAAAGGCCTGATATTCGCCCGATTCGGGGTAGGGTTCGGTGCCGAGAAACAGCATGTGTTCAAGAAAGTGTGCCAGGCCTTCGCGGCCCTTGGGGTCATCGCCACTGCCGGTGGCCACGGTCATGGCGGCGGCGGCCTTGTCGGTGTCTGGGGTGGATACCAGCAGCACGCGCAGGCCATTGTCGAGCTGGACGTATTCGTAGCTGAACGGATCCGAGGGGCTGACAATGACGTTGGTGTCGCCCGGCTCGCGGCAGTTCCAGGGGGTGGTGTCGCTGCAGTCGGAAACAGCAGCCGGAGTGTCAGACGCGGGTTTGAACATGGAATATCCGATGGCAGCCAGAACGATAACAATAAAAATCCAGTAACGGGGCGATAACATACCTGCTCCTACTACAAGTCGCGGTCAATCAGGGTTGGGTTACCTGAAGCGTGGCCCCAGGCGCGTGGTCAGTGTGAGGTTCCCCGATTCAGGGCAATTGCCTGGGCGTCGGCCAGTGTGTTGATGCCGGGGTCAAGCTCACAAATGCGGTTGAGACGTTCGCGATTGTCTTCCAGTTCCGTCAGCATCAGGGCAAATTGCTGCTGGAAGGCTTCATCTATGGTGCTGTACAGCTCGGACACGGCATCCGAACTGCTGGCGCTGGTGTTGCGCAGGGATTTCAGACAGGCCAGGGCAATCTGGTGGTAGGCTTGGTCTTTGTTCACAGGGCGGTTCCTCCGATTAGCCGCCCATCATACATGAGAATTCAGTCGCTGATGGCAAACCAGTGCAGCTGGGTGGCGTTCACCATGCGCGACAAGACATTACCGCTTAACCAGCCAGCACCACTTTGATGGGCGGCGGCCAGCGCTTCGGTCGAGCCAATGCCGTGGGCATAGATAATGACCCCGTCCTGCTGCAGGCGCTGCAGTAACGGTCTTTCCTGATATTGGGGCTGACGTGTGAGGGCGACCAGACCTGGCGCCAGACTGAAGCCATCAACGTTCATGGCACGGAGACTGCGATAGCCGGGCAGCCGTTGCTGAGGTGTGCCCAGGACGATTTCGAGCAGCAGCTGCATATTGAGCTGGCGCAGTCCCTGGGCCAGTTCCGGCACCGTATCATCCGGATGCCACGGCAGGATAACGCACCAGTGGGGCACCGGGCCGGTTGTCTGTTGGTGCCACTGGACGATACAGGCGGTGATGTGTTGCCAGTTCTCATCGTCGAGGTTGGTTACCCGGAGGATGACGTACATGGGCTGAGAGAAATGTTGTTGCCAGGCGATGTACATGTCTTCCAGCCATTGGCGGCAAATATCGGGTTCGATCATGTACTCGGGGAGCAGCTCCAGTCCTGCCAGCGCGCCCTGGGAATCAAACACTGGCATGGCGTTAAAATCGCTCTGGCGTTCGGGAGATGCCTCCATAACAGCCGCTGGCTGGGGCCGTTCCGGTGGTTGGGGCTGGCCGTTGATGCTGCCAAGCCCGAGGTGCTGGCGGATTCGTTCAAACGGATCCGTTGAGGGGCGAGTGTCATGCTGTGACGGTTGTACCCATTCGCAGCTGATGCCGGGGGTCAGGGTGATTGCCTGATTCTGGTGCAACAGCGGCTTGTCGAACACCTGTAGAATGGCACTCTGCAGGTGTTCGGCACAGGGGCTGGCCGGATCGGTGATGACCGGTATCAGGAACAGATGGTGGGCTGGCTGGAATACCGGTGACTGCGCCGCAATCGCCTCGATCAGACGTTCATAACACAGACTGCCCAGATCGGCGTCGGCGACCCTGTTTTCATCGAAACTGATCAGTAAAATGCAGTTGATACCATCCGACTGGGTCAGATAACTCTCCAGCTGGTTGAGTTGATGCAAGCCGGAGTAACGCTGAAACTCGGTTTTTAATTCGGATTGCCGGTCGGCGGCGGTATTGATCAGGCCACAGATACAGAGCCGGAAATCTTCACTGAGTGGTGTAATGGCCATCCAGGTGGGCTGGATGCGGCGTTGCTGGTCGATCAGGTTGAAGTAGCCCAGCCAGGTCTGGTTGGATTCAGACTGGCGGGTGATTTCTGTTTCCAGGGCAACCGGCATATTGCTGACACTGTTGGCAAACAGGTTGCGACCCAGCAGTTGGTCCTCAGCCACCGATAGCGCTTCACAGACCGGTTTGTTGGCCAGGCGAATGACCCAGTTGCTATCGGTCAGAAAGGCGGGCTGCTCAGTATTCATGGCGGTTTTCAGAGCATGGGCCCGTTGCATCAGACTGGACTGACGGGCACCTTCAAAAATATCCCGCGCCAGTACCAGATTGTTCCAGGGTTTGGCAATAAACTTGTGAATCACACCTTGTTGCCGGGCCTGACGCAGTACCGGGTAATCGACGTGGCCAGAGAGCATAATACGGTAGCTGCTGGGGCTTAGTTGGCGGGCTTCCCGGCAGAGTGCCAGGCCATCCATATCCGGCATCTGGAAATCGGTGACCAGCACCTGGATGGACTGGGTGGCGAGGTAATCGAGGGCTTCGGCGGCGCTGGTGGTCGTTCTCACGGTAATGGATTCGTTAAGAAGCAGTTTTGAGATTGAATGCAGAATACCGGCTTCATCATCAACCAGTAATACCTTGAACGTCATTTCGGCTCCTGTTCCGGGGGCACTGCTGACCGATTGAGTGGATAACTTCGGGCGTGCCACTCTGGTGTCCTGGCCACAGCATACTGTTTCGACCTTGCAATGGCCAAAGGGTATCTATACTGAAACTAATGTATCTATCGGGCTGGGCAATGACGTGAGGGGAAAACAGGCACTGACCACAGGTGAGGTTGCAAAGTACTGTGGCGTAAATTTCAGGACGGTCATCCGTTGGATTGAACGTGGTCATCTGGATGCTTATAAACTGCCAGGGCGTGGAGATAATCGAATTCCCTTGCCCGGCTTTATCAATTTTTTGCAAAGTAACCAGATGCCGGTTCCCGATGAGTTACGAGGTCAAAGTCGAACCTTGCTGATTCTTGCCGAACCGGAGGAGCTGGCTGCCGAGCTGGCGTCTTCTGCCCGGCGGGCAGGCTGGGAGCCACTGGTGGCCGGAGATGCGATGCAGTTTGGCTATTGTTATGCAGAGCAACAGCCGAGTGCGATGGTGGTTTCCAATGAGGCATTGGTTGCTGCGGTGAATCGTATTCGTCGGGAAGGAGAACCGCAGGAAATGCTGTGTATCCTGGCGGGAGCCGATGTGGCAGGTGGGGGCAGTAGCGATGGTTGGTGCCGACTGCACTGGCCGACGGAACAGAAGCGCTTCGTCGGCTTGCTGGATTTAAGTGACCATCACAGTCAGCGTTTGACATAACGTCTGTATCGGTGACTACGTGGGCAGGGATCGCTAAAAAAGGTAGCTATGACAGACATGTTTACTGAAAGTGGGCTCGTCTTGTTGTTGGTGCTGGTATTGCTGCCAGTACTGGTGGCGTTGGCCTTGCTGGTGCAGGCAAAGCGCCGACTTCGCCAGCAGCTGAATGCGCTGATGCAACGGCAACAACAGCTGCAATCATGGTGGCAACAGTCCCCCGATGTGCTGGTTCGGGTTGATTCGGAGGGCCAGGTGATAGAGGCCAATCGTCCGCTTGCCCGACAGCTACTGACGAGTGGGCAAAATTTGGCAGGTTGCCTGCCGCTGGCCGAGCGTGACGTGTGGCAGTCCGCCCTGCGTGGCGTGTTGGACAAGGGTATTACCGCCTCCATGGAGATCTTGACGGATGCCGAACCGGCCTGTTGCTGGCATGTCTGGCTGGTGACCAATCCGCAGGCGGATACCGAGGCGCTGGTGTTTTTTCGCGATGTGTCCGTCCTGGTCCGGCAACGACAAGCGCTGGAAACCAAGCGGGATTATGCCGAGCGATCGAACCTGGCCAAAAGCCGTTTTCTGGCCAATATGAGCCATGAGATTCGTACTCCCATGACCGGCTTGCTAGGTATGGTGTCATTGATGGAACAGACCGACCTTGATGATGAACAACAAGGTTTTCAACGGGTTATCCAGAGTTCTTCCGAACATTTGCTGGCGATCATCAATGATATCCTCGATATATCCAAAATTGATGCTGGTAAGCTGAGCCTTGAGACCGACGTGTTTGATCTGCCTGAACTGGTGCAAAGCCTGTTGGAAATGGTGTCCAGCAAGGCGCAGGAAAAACAACTGGTGTTACAGTCGTTTATGGACGAAAAAATACCGGCTCAATTGATAGGTGACCCGATTCGTATTCGCCAGATTCTGATGAATTACCTGAGCAACGCCATCAAATTTACCGAGTCTGGCCATGTCTTGCTGCGGGTGGTGCAAGTTCGGGAACTGGGTCATAAAGTGCAGTTGCGGTTTTCGGTTGAAGATTCGGGGATCGGTATCGGTGCCAACAAGGTGATGGCGTTATTCGAGGAATACAGTTTTGTTCACGGCAGGATTTCCTTCGCTGCGGGCGGTTCCGGGCTGGGTCTGAATATCTGCCAACGGCTGGCCAAACTGATGGATGGCTATGTCGGTGTGGTCAGTTCGCCGGGTGTCGGATCCAACTTCTGGTTTGATGTCACCTTGCCAGTGGTCTCCGTCAAAGCCGGTGATGAAGGGGATATTTCGCCGATCGGCGGGCAGGCGTTGTGGATCTGTGACGAACTGCAGGCAAATCGTACCTTGCTGATTTCGGTTGCGCGTCAGCTGGGGATGCCGTATCGGGAATTTGGCCGCCCAGCCGATGTGGTGGCCTTGTTGCCGCATGAGCAGCCGGCCATTCTGGTACTGGCTTATCGCAGCTGGATGGCGAGTGACGAGGACTTGCGCCGTACGCTGGCGGCCAGTCCGGTGCGATTGGCCTTATCGTCCAAGGATGTGTTAACCACTGGCCGTGACGCCTTGTTGGCTGCCGGAGTGGGCGCTCACTGGGACTGGCCAATCAGCCAGAGCAATTTGCGTGAATTGCTCAGCCGTCTGCTACAGCAACCGCCTCAGCCCACCTTGATGATTACCCGTGCCAATCGTTATCAGGGTGTGGGCAAGCCGGTTGCTGAAGATGATGCACTGTTGCACAACTGTCGCATCCTGCTGGCAGAAGACAATGCCGTGAACCAGAAAGTGGCCACCCAGATGCTGGCGCACCTGGGGTGTATTGTTACTGTCGCCAATAATGGCCGCGAAGCGGTTGATAGCAGTGCCGTTGCTGAATTCGACCTGATCCTGATGGATTGCCATATGCCGGTGCTGGATGGCCTTGATGCCTGTCGGGAAATTCGTCGACGAGAGCAACAGCAAGCGCTGCCTGGGGTACCCATTGTGGCGTTATCTGCCGATGTGATGTCAGACCGCAAGGGCGCCTGTGAAGCTGCCGGTATGAATGGTTACCTGGCCAAACCGGTACGGCTGGAAGACTTGCGGCGCGAGTTGCCAACGTTTCTGCGGGCTGGACGAGGGCCGGTAAGCGGCCCCTGAAGAGCTGTTACTGGCGGTTATTCAGAGAGCGCTACCGTGCGGAATATAGCGGTTGTCGGTGAGTGCCTTGATGGCCCGGATCTGCTCCTTGCTCGCCGGAGTGCCCTGTTTCTTCAGGTAACGAAATACCCAGATCGCCGGATTGCTGCTGCCACATTGCCAATCTTCCAGTTGTTGCTCGGCGCAGACAAAAAAAGTAGCAACCTGTAGCAACTGGTCAGCTGCTATCCCGGCCAGCGCCGTCTGCCATGCCGCTTCGTCCAGTGTGATCCAGGTATGGGCTTTGGCCCGTACGCTGTCATCCAGACGCTGACGGTCAATAACCGGTGATTGCGGTTGCTGGGGCAGGGCTGCTAGCAGTTGCAGCAGAGTGTCGGAATCCGGTTTGCTGGTCTGGCTGGAAGCCGGTTGCCACTGCTCAATCATCGGGTGTCTCCTCAAAAACCGTCAGTACGGTGCACTGACCAGAAATTTTATGGGGCTAACGGTACCACATCCCTCAATGTGCCTTAACAGCAACGCATTGTTCAGGCATCATCCCCGCGCCTTTTACTGCCGAATCCAGATATGCCAATACCAGATTGTTACGCCGATATCCGCCCCTACCAGGATGATGAAGTTGCTGCCGTACTGGAGCGAGTGAGTCAGTCCGACACCGTACACCGGGCACTGCTGAAATACCGCCTGCCGATGTTGCCGCATTGGCTGCGCGAACGGATGCTGCCATTAGCCCGTTACCTGTTGGATCGCCAGCTGGCGGGCGTCAATACGGTGCACGATTTCCAAATGTGGATGGAAGGCTGGATTGAACGTCTGCTGGCCAAAACCGCCACCGCTGTGGTGGTACGGGGACTGGATAAAATGACCCCGGAACAGGGGCATTTGTGGATATCCAACCACCGTGACATCGCCATGGATCCAACGCTGATCAACTACTCGCTGTATCAGGCGGGCTGGCCCACCAGTCGGATTGCGATTGGTGATAATTTGCTCAGTCACCCGGATATTGCCGATGTCATGCGTCTCAATAAATCATTTATCGTCCGACGAAACATTACCAATAAACGAGAAAAGCTGACGGCATTACAGCAGCTATCGGGCTATATTCGTTTTTCGCTGGATCAGCATGAATCGGTCTGGATTGCCCAGCGGGAAGGCCGGGCCAAAAATGGCATCGACCTGACCGACAAGGCGGTATTAAAAATGCTGGCCCTGCATGGACGTGAACACGCGGAGACCTTTGCCGCAACCCTGTTCGCCCTGCGTCCGGTACCAGTGTGCATCCAGTACGAATGGGATCCATGTGACTTGATGAAAGCCAGAGAACTGGTGGCCCGATCCAAATACGGCTGTTACAGCAAGGAAGAAGGAGAAGATACCCGCAGTTTGCTGGCGGGCATTATCGGTCAGAAGGGAACGATACACGTTGATTTTGGCCAGCCATTGACAGATGACGAGCTGGCCAGCGCAGAAACCATGGCGGCGGCGATTGATCGCCAGATGCGTCACATGACTGAAATTCTGCCTGTGCATCATGCTGCGGTGCGGTTGTTGCAGCAGCGTTTCGCTTGTTATCCGGATGTTGATGGCGGTGATTGCAGTCGCCAGATTCAGGATACGTTGTGGCAGCGCATCGAAGGTGAAGCACAGGATGTACAAAAACAGGTATTAATTGGCTACGCCATGCCTATTCTATTGCAGCAAGGCATTGAGCAATAACTGGCTGTCATAACCCGCCAGTCCACCGCTATGAGTGTCACCTATTAATAAGGGGAAGTGCTGTGGTTATGATGCCGTTGTGATGCCGTTGTGATGCCGTTTGATATGGTTGTTATTCTTATTCGATGAACACGCTAACAGAAGAGAGTTGAACGGATGCGTTGGATAATACGATTGCTATGGCCGGTGATGGCACTGTTGCTGTCGGGCTGCCTGGAACTCGGGCGTCACTGGGACGACCAGGCCGAAACCCGCCAGGTCGACTATTACAAAGAACAGTGCGATACCGACAGCACCAGCCTCTGCTTTCGTATTCGGGAAGAGAGTGACGACAGCTGGGGTGTAGTCGAAGAAACTTTCAGTGGCTTCAGCGAATTTGCCTGGGGTAACCGTTATGTGGTGAATGTCACCGTCTCATTTGACGAAGATGGCGACCCTAGCCGTTACCGCTTCGATAGCATCGCTTCGACCGAGGCCGTCAGCGACAGTGAAGAAACCTTCGCCCTGACCCTCTACACCGACACCGGTATTCTCTACGCCGTAGATGATACGAACTGGAATCTGGCCAGCGAGATCGACTTTGCCTGCAACAGCGCCTGTGATGAGCTGACTGCGGCGGTTGCCAATGGCTATGTGGCACAACTGGAATTCAGTGTCGACGGGGCTGGTGGCATTACACTGGACAATATTCTCTGTGCTGCAGCTGAAGACGATTTTGACAGCAGCTGTGAAGGCAGCAGCAGCGTGTCCTGGTACATCGGCTGGTTCCAGAGCGAATGTGGTTTGGCCGAAGCGGCCATGTGCCTAGTGTACAAGGTTAACAGTTCGGACGATTTTGAACTGCTGCAACTGGACGATGGTATCGACGGCTTTACGCCGGTATGGGGAGAGCAGCCTTATATTGATGTGATCAAAACCACCAGTGACGGCGGCAGTATTACGGCAGTCGAGCTGGATAATGATGACAGCAGCCCGGATGACCGTCTTGGCAGCAGCTACGATTTCAAAATAATTGTACGGGGCAGTGAACTGTCAAAAAGCAGTGGCGGTTCTATCTCTGTGTACGACAGTGCCCCCAATCTGGATTGCAGCAGCTTCAGCCAGTGTTCTGACCTGGATAATGCCATCGACGATGACAAGTGGCTGCTGCTCGACGGTTACTACGACGGCACGGATATCGTCGTAACCGACCTGACCTGCAGCAACGCCACACTGGCGACGTTCCGTACCGATTGTGTCGCAAAACACGAGGATGTGAACTGGAGTATCTGAGGCTCTGGAGCGTCGTTGTTGTCAGGGTGTAATTGTTTACAAACGATATTGATAGTAATTTATATTCAATGTAATGTCGGGCCGATAAGTTACCCTTTGTCGGAGTCTTCCATGATGTTGAAAAAAATGTTGAAAAAAATGTTGAAAAAAGTGACGTTGAAAAAAATAGTGTTGCTGTCATTCGCTACCCTGGCCAGTGGCCCACTGTATGCCAGTGCTGATTGCCAGAAGCACCCCAAAGAAGAACAACTGCATGTGCTGGAAATGCAGAAAAAGATCGTGAATGACTATGGTTTTGCCATCAAGAAATTCCAGTCAGCTGGCCATTGTTATGAAATCTATGGCTGGGGTCTGAACGAGGCAAAGACCGAGTTTGTCAAAATCGAAGTGTATTTCGATACCAAAACGGGCGACATCGTCAAGAAAAAAATCGACTGAGTTGGTGCTGCTGGAATGATCTGGGATCGTTTTATACGTCTGTTTCACTGGTCGGTGGCGGTTTTGTTTCTGGCTAACTTCTGGTGGCTGGACGATGGCGACGATGCGCATGAATGGGCCGGTTATACGCTGTTGGCACTGCTGCTGGCGCGTCTGGTCTGGGGCTTTGTTGGCCCGACCAACGCCCGCTTCAGCGACTTTCTGCCGACACCAGCGCGGTTACGCGATAACTGGCAACGGTTTGGCGAGTACCAGCGCCAGCATCGGCATAACAGTCGTCATAGCCCGGTTGCCGGGCTGATGGTGCTGTTGTTGCTGTTAATGCTGACAGTCACCGGCGTCAGCGGCTGGATGCAGGAACTGGATGCCTTCTGGGGCGAAGATTGGGTGCAAAATCTGCATCGCTGGTCGGCCAATAGCGTTATGGCCATGGTGGTGATCCACGTTGTGGCGGTGTTATTGATCCAGTGGCGTTACCGGGTGCCTCTGCTGCAGGGCATGCTGCCCGGTATCAAGGATAACCGACCGCAGCGTTAAACCACGCGGTACGTTCCCTTTGTCGCCAGTCTGGATATACTGTACAAAATCCCAGTTATCCAGAAAAGCCATGCGTCTGTTTATTGCTGAAAAACCCTCTCTTGGCCGCGCCATTGCGGCAGTGCTGCCGAAACCCCATCAAAAAGGTGAAGGTTTTGTACGTGCTGCCAATGGCGATGTCGTCAGCTGGTGTATCGGTCATTTGCTGGAACAGGCCGAGCCAGAAGCTTACAACCCGGCGTTCAAACAGTGGCGGCTGGATGTATTGCCGATCGTGCCCGAGACCTGGCAACTGCAACCCAAAAGCCAGACCCGTAAACAACTGTCGGTGTTACGTAAACTGGTGAAAGAGGCCAGTCAACTGGTGCATGCCGGCGACCCGGATCGGGAAGGGCAGCTACTGGTGGACGAAGTCATCAGCTATCTGAATGTCCCGGTAGTCAAACGTCAGAACATGCAACGCCTGCTGATCAGCGACCTCAATCCCCAGGCCGTGAGCCGGGCCTTAACGCAACTACGTTCCAATCGGGACTTTATCCCGCTCTCAACCTCGGCGCTGGCACGCAGTCGGGCTGACTGGCTGTACGGCATTAACCTGACTCGCGCCTGTACCGTCAAGGGGCAGCAAGGTGGGTTGAAGCAGGTACTGTCGGTGGGACGGGTACAAACACCGATTCTCGGACTGGTGGTGCGTCGCGATGAAGAAATAAGCGATTTTGTCTCCAAGCCTTTTTATGAAGTCCGTGCCGCCATTCATCTGCGTGCCGGTCACCCCTTGTGTTTTTACGCTCGCTGGCAACCCAGTGAAGCCTGTGCCAGCCACCTGGATGACGAGGGGCGGGTACTTAACCCCAAACTTGCCCATAACGTGGCTGAACGTATTCGACAGCAACCCGCCACCGTCACAGCCAGCGAACGCAAGGAGAAACAGCAAATCGCACCGCTGCCCTATAACCTGTCGGCGTTGCAGATTGATGCCGCCAAAGCGTTTGGACTGAGCGCCAAACAGGTGCTGGATGGCTGTCAGTCGTTGTACGAAAACTATCAGCTGATTACCTATCCCCGCTCCGATTGCCGTTACTTACCAGAGGATCACTACAGCCGCCGCCAGTCGGTCGTTAGTGCCATTGGTCATCATCAGCAAGATCTGGCGACGGTGATTGAGGGAGCCAATCTGTCGTTACGTTCCAAAGCCTGGAATGACCGTAAGGTCGAAGCGCACCATGCGATTATTCCTAGCGAAAAAACCACGGCTTCCGGCAGCCTGACACTGGCAGAAAAACAGCTGTATTCGATGATTGCCCGCCAGTATCTGCTGCAGTTTTATCCGCCGCATCGTTATGCCGACCGTCGTATTGAGCTGGTCATTGCGGGCGGCCAGTTTGTCGCCACCGAACGGGAGAACCTGGAACCTGGTTGGAAGGCCGCCATGCCACAAGGCAAACAGCAGCGGCAAGCGGATGATTCAGCGCTACCCGGCGACGGCCGCTTGCCCATGCTGGCACCCGGCCAGACAGTATGGAGTGGTGAGCCGTTGGTGGATGAAAAACATACCCAACCTCCGGCGCATTTCAGCGATGCCACGCTGCTGGCGGCGATGACGGGCATCAACCGCTTTGTGAAAGACCGCGAGCTGAAAAAAATCCTCAAAGACACCGATGGCCTTGGCACCGAAGCCACGCGGGCCAGTATTATCGAACTGTTGTTCAAGCGGCGCTTCCTGCAGCGCGCAGGCAAAACCATACTGGCCACCGAGCTGGGTCGTGCGTTGATTAATACCCTGCCAGAAAGCACCACCGTGCCAGACATGACCGCGCATTGGGAACGCCAGCTGAACGACATCAGCGAACGGGCGTTAAACTACGAGGGTTTTATGCAACCGCTGCTAGGGCAGTTGCACACCCTGGTTGGCCAGGCCTGCCAGCTCAATACTCAGGCTTTTAGTGGTATCCAGAGCGACAACTCCAAGGCGAAACCCCGGCGCCGTAGCAGCGCCAGCAGCACACATAGCAAGGGCCGCAAGACGGCAGGTCGACGTCGCCAGGTGGACTGAAGCACAACGGCCAGCGCTTGTGCCCTACCAATCGCTGTCTGGTGCCGGGCAATATTTTCTCTTTATACTGCTGGCCCTCCATGCGGGAGGTATTTTGGGGGTGAAATGTCGATTTTGATTGATACGGTTTTTCCGGTCTTCCTGATCATCCTGGCCGGATTCCTGGCTGGGACATTCAGGATTTGCGGCAGCGAGGCGGCCAAGGCATTAAATGATTTTGTCTTTTGGTTTGCCATGCCGTGTCTGCTGTTCAAGGCCATGGCGGTGGTTGATCCACAGGTGTTGCTGAATCTGGATTACCTGATCCTGATTGCAATCAGCGTGGTGCTGACCATGGTGATCGGGGTTGTGCTGGCGAAATACCTGCTCGGCAAGCGGCTTGGCAGCGCCACTATGCTGGGTTTGAACTCGGCTTACGGTAATACCGGGTATCTGGGTATCCCGCTGGCGTTTGCCAGCTTTGGTGACGCAGCCAGTGTGCCAGTGATTCTGTTTGTGGTGGTTGGCTCTCTGCTGACCATTACCATGGCCACTATCATGATTGAACTGGATAACAAGGTGGCAGCCAGTCCCGGGCGTATTACCCTGGATATTGGCAAGGCGGTGTTTAAAAACCCGATGTTGTTATCGCCGCTGGTCGGCATCCTGTATGCGATGTTGCCACTGGAGCTGCCCTCCATGGTATTTAACTTCTGCGATATTCTTGGCGCTGCCGCCGGGCCATGCGCGCTGTTTTCGCTCGGGTTGTTTCTGGTGGGCAAACCCCTGTTTGGCGATCTCGGGGCGATCTCGATGACGGCGGTACTGAAGTTACTGGGGCAGCCGTTGCTGACCTGGGGGCTGGCCAGTTATGTCTTTTCGCTACCACCACTCTGGACCAGTGTGGCGATTCTGATGGCCAGTACACCAACCGGTGCAGGCAGCTTTGTACTGGCGCAAAAATACAACACTTTCGTGCAGGAAACCTCCACCACCATTATTTGGACATCGATGATTTCGCTACTCACCATCAGCTGGGTGCTCGGCTCCGGCTTGTAGGTTGTGATCTGTTCCGTGTAACAATCCGTTCCGCACAGACGGAGGTCTTTCTGTCATATTGTCCGCCTCGGCTCAGCTAACCCTGTCTGAGCCATTGCGTAGCCTTTTGGCGCGTCAATCACCCCAACGATATACCCCACCCGAGTTATTCCTTTTATCAAAAGCCGGTTTTTTTGCCGTTTTCCGCTGCCTGGTTACCTCTTAGGGAATGTCCCTAATGGGGAAATGCTGCCGCTGGCGGTTATTTATAAGCTGAAGGCTGCTTGCTGCGTGATTGGTGATGTTTCCCGGCTCCTCACCAGTTAATTGCTAATCCCCAGGGTCTGAATCGAGGTAATTCATGAAATTTGTTTCCCGTTGCGTACTGGTGTGGCTGCTGGCACTGACCGGTTATGCCGAAAGCGCGACAGAAGCACAGTGTCAAACCGTGCGTATAGGCGTGGTGGACTGGACCGATTTGCATGTGGTTAACGGCATTGCCAAATCGCTGCTGGAGCAATTAGGGTATCGGGTGGAACTCAGTAACCAGCCCGCCACACCGGAAGTATTCAGCCAGATGCAGCAACGGAATATCGATGTTTTTATGGGTTACTGGACGCCCGCCATGGTTGAGGTGGCAGCGCCGTTTTACGGCCCGCAAGACGTATCAACCTTGACGGCCAACCTCGATGAAGCGCTCTGGACACTGGCGGTGCCCGATTATGTTTATGAACAGGGCGTGCATGATTTTGCCGATATCGCCCGGTTTAGCGACAAGTTTGAAGGACGTATCTACGGCCTGGAGAAAGGCAGTAGCGGTAATGCCGCCATTCTCGAAATGATTTCCTCCAATGCCTTTGGGCTGAAAGACTTCAAACTGATTGAAACCTCCGAACGGCTGATGCTGGCACAGGTGAATGGCCGAGTCCGCAAGGGAGAATGGATCGTGTTTATGGGTTGGAAACCGCATCCGATGAACCAGCAGTTTGCCATGCGTTATCTTGACGGTGGTGATCAGTATTTCGGCCCGGATTATGGCAAGGCCACGGTGAATACCAGTATCCGCAAGGGACTGGAGCAGGAATGTCCCAACCTCGCCCGCTTTTTCAGTAATCTGACCTTCAAGGCCGCGATCGAAGAAGAAATTATGCAGAAAACCAGCAATGAGTTTGTCCCGGTCGATCGCGCCGTGCGGATGTGGATGCACCGCAACCCGGCCCAGGTCAGTGCCTGGCTCAGTGGCGTCAAAACACTCACCGGTCAGCCGGTCGACGCGCAGATGATGGCCGATGAGATGGAAGTGACCTTTGGGCGGTAGCCGTCGTGGCATAGCGTTGGTGTAAAACAATCAAAATTACAATTGCACTACGGACATGGACACCCGGCCACGGACGGTACGTGATTTATTGCCGTTTTTTCATCCGGTAGGCCAGCGCCGGGCGTGTCAGTCCCAGCTGTTTCGCCGCTTCGGTGACTACGCCATGGCTGTTCTGTAGTGCTTTTTCGATCAGCAGGGTTTCCAGTTCATCAAGGCTGGTGCCGGAGGCGATGAGGATGTCGGCCAGCTGGTCGGTCGATAACCCCGGCGCTATGGTGGTTATTTCGCTGCCGGGTGAAGCAATTCTACCCTGACGGTTAATGATGTTGAGCGGATGAGATGGCTCTGTCAGGGAGGGGAACAGATGTTCCAGCTCAATGACCCGATGGTTGTCGGTCAGAATCACGCCGCGTTCGATCATATTTTCCAGTTCACGGACGTTACCCGGCCAGGCGTATTCCGCCAGCATCGACATGGCGCGGTCGGTGAGGCCGAGAATTTTCTTGTTGTACTCTCGCTGGTAGCGGTCGAGAAAGTGCTCTACCAACAGCGGGATGTCTTCCTTGCGTTCACGTAATGATGGAATACGAATGGGCAGGACGTTAAGGCGGAAGAACAGGTCGGCGCGAAAGCGTCCGTCCCGGACGGCCTGTTCCAGGTCTTCATTGGTGGCAGCCACAACCCGTACGTCGATTTTGCGGGTCATGGTGTCACCAACGCGTTCCAGCTCACTTTCTTGCAGTACCCGCAGCAGGGTGGCTTGTGCTCTGGGGGTCAGTTCGGCGACTTCATCCAGAAATATGGTGCCGTAATCGGCGCGTTCAAATTTGCCTTTGCGCGATTGGTGGGCACCAGTAAAGGCACCTTTTTCGACCCCAAACAGTTCCGATTCAATCAGGTCGGGTGGAATGCAGGCGCAGTTGACGGCGACAAAGGGTTGTTCAGCGCGGTCGCTGAGACGATGAATGTTGCGGGCCTGAACTTCCTTGCCGACCCCGGTTTCTCCCAGCAACAACACGCTGACTTTACTAGCGGCGGCTCTGGCAATCATATCGCAGGCCTGTTTGAACACCGGGGCATTGCCAACGGCGGAAAACGGTGTCCAGTCGGCCTGAGTCTGGGCTTCATAACGGTTTTTTAATTCGGTGTATTCGTGCTGCAGCAACTCCAGTTCGTCGATCAGCGGGCTGGGGCGGAGGTATTTTTCCAGTTCTTCGCGATCTGGCCACTCATGGGCCGGACGACCGATGTTGACGCAGTGGCTATCGCCACAGGCGCAGCACTGGGTTTCCTTGAATAGAATCTGTCGCCCCATGTAGTAACTGGTGTAGCCACTGGCATAGCCGAGCAGTGTCCAGCACACGGCTTCTTTGCTGGGGCCGATCTCTTGCAGGTGTTGTTCGGCTTCCCAGGAGTGGTGCCAGTCAAATTCGCCGTAATAGGCACCGCTGGCCATATCGAACTCCAACCGGATCGGTGTCACCTTGACCTTGCCTTCGAGTTTGTGCAGCTGTGGCCCTACTACAAAGGAATCTCTGGTGCTGAGGTCGGGACGCAAGCGTTTGGCCAGCTCTGCATCCAGGCGGCCAGCGGCGTAACCAAAGCGCATCAGCACACCTTTGGCACGTTCCCAGCCAAGAATATCAATCAGGTCTTTGCGCAACTTGCCAAACACGGCGGAGTGGGTCAGTAGCATACGGTTTTCGTGCAGCCATATGTGGCCGCTGTCGGGGTCGAAACGCAGCTGATGAATCAGGTCATCGTCGCTGGGGACGGGTAACGCAGTTCTTTGGCTCATTGTTGTTATCTTTTTTTGTGTTGGCCGGTATCAGATTGATCATATCGTCAATCGGATAGATCACGATCACTATATCGTCAATGCCTATCGGGATCTGGTCGTCCCGTAGTTGGGCGAAAGTTCGTTTTTTGGGGTCGGAGTTTTCTTTAAAATATTATATAAAACAATGGTTTATGGTTTTCCGTATTTCAATCGAGTTGTTTTTCAAGCGCTGGCACGGCGGTTGCTTTTACTTGTGGGCAGGCAGGGATAATGGCCAGACAGGCTTCGTATCCATTCGTCATAATCACAAAAAACAAGACGAACGGAGATCAAGATTCTCTCATTGGTTCCACCCGGCTGAAAGCCAGTGGAGTCATGTGTACTATCAAACGTAAATAACAATAAACGGGAAATAGCTATGAAATACGGCGTAATGCGTCCTGGACATGTCCAGATTCGGGTTCTCGATATGGCAGATGCCCTGAAGCACTACTGTGACTTGATGGGTCTGATTGAAACGGGTCGCGATGATCAGGGTCGCGTTTATCTGAAAGCTTGGTCGGAAGTGGACAAGTATTCAGTTGTACTGCGTGAGGCCGATGCTGCCGGTGTGGACTTTATCGGTTTCAAGGTTGTTTCAGAAGAAATGCTGGATCTGCTGCAAGGCCGTTTGGTTGAATACGGTGTTGAAGTTAATGAGGTGGCCGCCAACGATCTGCAGGATTGTGGCCGCCGAATTCGTTTTGTGGTGCCGACCGGTCATACCTTTGAGCTGTTTGCCACCAAGGAGCAAACCGGCAAATGGGGTATATCGAATGTTAACCCGGAAGCCTGGCCGCGTGACCTTAAAGGGATGGGCGTGGTGCGTTTCGACCATTGCCTGTTGTATGGCCCGGATGTTCCGGCAACGGCAAAATTGTTTCAGCAAGTATTGGGTTTTGATATGGCTGAGCAAGTCATCGCACCGGATGAAGACAAAACCCTGATCGCTGCTTTTCTGTCTTGCGGCATGAAAGCGCATGATATTGCCTTTATTGAAAGCCCCGAGTCTGGCCAGTTCCACCATTCGTCCTATTACCTGGAAACTTGGGAAGACGTGCTGCGTGCTGCTGATCTGATTTCCATGACGGATACCCCTATCGATATTGGCCCGACTCGTCATGGGTTAACTAACGGTCGTACGATCTATTTCTTTGACCCATCCGGTAACCGCACCGAAGTGTTCGCCAACGGTAACTACCACTATCCGGATCATGAACCGATCACTTGGACAGCAGATCAGCTGGGCAAGGCGATTTTCTACCATGACCGTGTCCTGAACGAACGCTTCCTGACCGTCACTACCTGATCTGGCTGAATAGCCCATAAGCATAACGCCACGGTCAATCGTGGCGTTATGCTTGCTGGACAAGCTGGAAGGTGTCGATACATTGCATGTTGAGAGGGGCGGGTGTCAGGTTCACAGGTGTCAAATTCGAGTTGTTAGCGTTTGGAAAATAACCAGAACCCGAACCAGCGTGTCATGCGTGGCATGGCGACGTAAGACATCAGAACCATCACCGCAGCGGTCACCAGCAGTGTGCGCAGTAGCAGTGGGATATGGGCAAGCGGTTCACCAAACAAAAAGAAAATCAGCGTTACGATAGGATACAGGGCCATCCAGCTGACGATGGTCATCTTGTATTTGGCTGGTGGAGATTGTTGGTTCGCCGCTGGGTGTCCAGGCAGATCAAACCAGTTGGCGATGCCGTAGGTTCTTTCTCGCTGGGTGGGTGACGACAACAGGGCTTCAATCGAACCGAGCAGTTGTGCCCGCTGCTCCGATGCTTCCCAGACGTTAAGCGCGGCATGGGAGGCAAAGCGGAAGATGATTCGGTACTCTGGGTCTTCGCTGCTGGCCGGGCGAAACAGGTTGGTACCCAGATAGCCCTCGAAGCGTGAAGCGGCGAGGGTCATTTCGGCGCTGAGTTGTTCGAACTCGGACTCCTTGCCGGGAATAACACGGCGAGAAATGACAACCGTAACAGGGCCGTTTGTGTCGCTGTGGGGTTCCATAACCACTCCAATAATAATAATTTCAAAATGCTAGCGCGAATAGAAAACAAGGTCAGGTGTTGTTTTTAATATGCGCGGGAATTCCGAATGTCATATATGGGTGCTCAATGAATTATCAGGATTTGTATTTCTTTGTGAAGGTGGTGGATAAAGGCAGTATCGTGGCAGCATCGCGTTATCTGAACGTGCCCACCTCCACGCTGAGTCGGCGGATACAGTCGTTTGAAGCCGAGCTGGGTTACAAGCTGATTCATCGAAGCGCCAAAACCTTTGGTCTGACCGAATCCGGCCAGCGTTTTTATCAGAGTGTCGTTCACACGGTACAGGATCTCGAAACCCGGCTGGAAAACGTCAACAGTGAGTTGTCGTCGATGTCGGGCGACATCAAAATCACCGCTCCCGTCAGCCTCGGGCACTACTACGTCAAGCAGTGGGTGTTCGAGTTCATGAAGGAAAATCCACGTATTACGGTAGAAATGTTCCTCAGTAACGAGAATGTCGATCTGGTGAAAAACAGCATTGATATCGCCTTCCGCATGGGTAATGTGACCCTGAATGAATGGGTGTCTCGGCCGCTGTTTCGTTCCAGTAATCTGATCTGTGCCACACCCGCCTATATGACTCAATTCGATAATCCGCAGCGCCCGCAAGAATTGTCGCGCATGCCGCTGGTGGCACTGAAGCGTAATCCGGTCTGGCGCTTCTTTAATAACAACGGCGAAGCGGAAACTTTCGTGCCGAAACCGGCGTTACGAACCGATGAAATCCAGTTCGCCCTGGATGCGGTACTGGATGGTGTTGGTGCTGCCTGTTTGCCGTCTTACATTGCCCGTGACGAGCTGGAAAAAGGCGAGCTGATTCAATTGTTACCGGAATGGCGGATGGAAGATCGGCAGGTCAATATTGTCTTCCCGCACCGCGAAAACCTGCCCGTCAAAACCCGCGCTTTTATTGATTTTGTCATCGCCAGGGCAACCCAGAAAGCCGCTCTTCTGCGTGAAGCCGTGTAATCGACAGAGCGATTATTATTGCGCTGCCAGCGGACTGTCTGGCTCCCCCCGGCAGGACTGACTGCGCTGAATGGCCCCTTTTTGGTACTTTGTTCATCCCGTAATCGGGATGATCAACTCTCGAAATTATCGGTTTTAACCGCTTATGCCAGCCATATACTGAGGGTCTGATATAGGGTTTCTGAAGTAGCAAGCCGAATAACAATAAACCGTGATCCCGAACGGCGGAATTACGTTTTTTCCTGCGCAAACAAATGATCAAACAGGTGATATATGAAAGAGTTTCGACACTTTATTAATGGTGAGTATGTTGCATCTCTGAGCAACCGGACATTTGAAAATCGTAACCCGGTTGATAACAGCCTGATTGGCCTGGTGCACGAAGCCGGAAAAGAAGAAGTTGATGCTGCCGTCAAGGCTGCCAAAAAAGCCCTCAAAGGCCCTTGGGGCAAATACACTCAGGCACAGCGTATCAATCTATTAAACAAGGTAGCGGATCGTATCAACGAACGCTTTGACGAATTCCTCCAGGCTGAATGTCTGGATACCGGCAAGCCACACAGCATTGCCAGCCATATCGACATTCCACGCGGTGCGGCCAATTTCAAGGCTTTCTCTGAAACCCTGGCCAACCATCCGACTGAAAATTTCCGTCTTGATACTCCAGACGGCAAAGGCGCTATCAATATGGGTCACCGTACTCCGAAAGGGGTGGTTGCGGTGATTTCGCCATGGAATCTGCCGTTGCTGCTGATGACCTGGAAAGTTGGCCCGGCGCTGGCGTGTGGTAATACCGTGGTGGTTAAACCATCAGAAGAAACCCCGGCCACCACCACCTTGCTGGGTGAAGTGATGAACGAATGTGGCGTTCCAGCCGGTGTCTTTAACGTCGTTCATGGTCTGGGGCCAAATTCTGCCGGTGAATTCCTCACTACGCATCCACTGGTCGATGCGATTACCTTTACCGGTGAAACCCGCACCGGCGAAATCATTATGAAAGCCGCCGCCTGTGGCCTGCGTAATATCTCGCTGGAATGTGGCGGCAAAAATGCCGGTATTGTTTTTGCCGATTGTGATATCGAAAAAGCGGTGGAAGGCACCATGCGTTCCGCCTTTGTTAACTGCGGTCAGGTGTGTCTGGGCACCGAGCGTGTGTACGTTGAGCGGCCCGTGTATGACCAGTTTCTGGCCCGTATGAAAGAAGAAGTTGCCAAACTCAAGCTGGGTCGCCCGGAAGACAAGCAAGCCAATTTCGGCCCGCTGGTTAGCCTCGAACACCGCGACAAGGTTGCCTACTACTACAACCTGGCAAAAGAAGAAGGCGCGACGGTAGAAATTGGTGGCGGTATCCCGGATATGGGGGCTGAACTGAATGACGGTGCCTGGATTGAACCGACCATCTGGACCGGTCTGCCAGACGACGCCCGTGTGGTGCGCGAAGAAATTTTCGGCCCTTGCTGTCATATTCGCCCGTTTGATTCGGAAGAAGAAGCGATCGAACTGGCCAACGACACGGTGTACGGCCTGGCTGCCGCGATCTGGACCGAAAATACCTCCCAGGCGATTCGTGTCGCCGAGCAGATGGAAGCCGGTATCGTCTGGGTCAACTCCTGGTTCCTGCGCGACCTGCGTACTGCCTTTGGTGGTGCCAAACAGTCCGGGATTGGCCGTGAAGGCGGAGTCCATGGTCTTGAGTTCTACACCGAACTGAAGAATATTTGCATCAAGTTGTAATGCCTGTTGGCATAACCGCACGGGTGAGGCGTAGCCCATCCGTGTATCCAGTACAGTAACAGAGAGAGCCGCCATGCCGATTATTCAGGTCAGTATTATCGAAGGCCGTCCTGATGAAATGAAGGAACAGCTGATTGTCGAACTGACAGAAGCCGCCGTACGTGCTCTGGGCGCTCCTCGTGAAAGTGTCCGGGTACTGATCACGGAAATGCCCAAGCAACATTTTGGTATTGGTGGTGTCTCGGTGAAAAAGCTCGGCCGCTGACGGCAGTGAGTGAGTGATTGTTTTCTTTTTGCCCGCAATGATTGCGGGCTTTTTTGTGGGCTATTACAACCAACAGCGGCCACATACGGCGAATGGTGGTATCAGCCCTCTCGCAGCAGAAGAAAAACTTAACACCGTGTCCGGAATCAGTTGACCACTACACCTCGCAGACTATGATGTAATACATTGTAGTTTCAGGTTCGAGGGTATAGCTATGAGTGTCACCACCGTTCGTCTCCAAGCCGAAGTTGAACAGCACCTGGAAGCAATCGCAAGCAGGCTGCAGCGGAGCAAAGGTTGGGTAATCAACCAGGCACTGTCGGAATACATAGAAAAGCAGCAGCTTGTGCAGGAGCGTTGGAAACAAACGTTAGAGGCAATGGAGTCTGCCGCCCAAGGCAAGGTTGTTGATGCCAGTGAGGTTCATAGCTGGCTTAATAGTTGGGGAGCCGAGAACGAGCAGGATGCACCGAGGTCAGGTAAGTGAAACTGGTTTACACGGATGAAGCCATCGAAGATTTGAAACGTTTGAGGGAGTTCATTGAAGTCCACAATCCATCGGCGGCAGCCAAGATTGCCGCCGAACTGGTTGGTAAAATCGGACTGCTTCCAGACTTCCCCCAAATGGGCACACCCGTTGAAATGGCACCGGTGCCAGACTCCGTTCGAGATATGGTTTTCGGCAAATACGTCGTTCGATACTCACTTCATGCCAGTGCCATCATCATTCTCCGGGTATGGCATGGCCTTGCAGGTGAACGATAGTAATTTAACCAGACGCGGCACTCGGATGCCTTTGTCTCCGCTTCGCTACGTCAAAGGCTCCGTTGTGCTCAGCGTTATATTCTCTTGACCGCACCTGTTAACTGGTGCTATTAGTGATAGCTGTTCCACTTTGGAGTATGCATCATGCAAGTAAAGTTTTCAGAAGACGTTGTCCCTCTCTCAGACCTAAAGATTAACCCTGGAAAGGTGGTTAGCCGAACTCAGAGTACACACCGCCCAATCTTGCTTACGAGCCGAGGTCGTGGAGTAGCTGTTGTTCAAGGGCTTGAGGAGTTTGAGAAAACTGCTGAGGAACTCCGATTCGTTAAAGCGGTGGCACAGGGTCTCATGGATGTTCGCGAGGGCAATACTGTTTCTCTAGCTGATGCGAAGAAAACCCTGGGCATTAACTAAATGGAACTGCGCGTCGCACAGTCCGCTCTTGAGGATTTGCAAGCTATTCAAGAACACTACATCGAAGAGAGCGTGCCGCATAGCGGTGATGAGTATGTGACCGCCATTCTGGAGCAAGCTGAAATGCTTGTGCGGCACCCTGATGCTGGCCGGGTTGTCCCCGAGTTTGGTTTGAACCATATCCGAGAGCTAATCCATTCGCCATTTCGGGTTGACTACCTGAGACAAGAAACCGACGTTGTGCTCATTCGAGTTTGGAGAAGTGAGAGACAACTTGAGCTACCAGAGAGCTGATATAACAAGCGGCTGTTGTCGGACTCGCCTACGCTGCGCTCTGTAGTGGTCAACTGATTCCGGACACTTCATAAAGTGACTCTCACCTCCACAGCTTACCTCCAGTCTGCTACTGATAGAATCGCGCTGGATTTGCTCTTAACCTTCCGTTCCCCTTAACCCCACCTTAACCCCACCTTAACCCCACCTTAACCTTGGCTGCTCTAGCATGGCCGACCAGATTCCTGCGGAGTATCTTTTATGCCTTTTCCGGCATTCCCGTTGCCCCTGATTCCACGAACAGCCCGGCTGCTACCTGTCATGTTACTGGCGGGGTGTGCCAGTTTGTCTGGCGAGCAGCAAGCGGTACAGCAAACCTTGATGGATGAACAGGCCAGCGTTCAGCAGTGGCAAGCCACTCCCGTGACTTTTGTGGCAGGGGAGGAAGCGGTCGAGTCCAACAGTCTGCTGGCGCTACTGCCAGACGAGCAGTTAACCCAACTGGTCAAACAAAGCCTGGCAGCCAATCCCGGTTTGCAGCAAACCTGGCTGACGTTGCAGATTTTGCGTAGTGAACAGCGCGGTGTGGAAGCTGGCCAGTTGCCGCAGGCGGATCTGGGCTTTGCCGCCAGTCGTGGTGAAAATACGGGCAACAGCTTCAGCACCGAGTTGTCGGTCAGTTGGGAGCTGGATTTATGGGCCAAACTGGCCAACAGCAGTGCTGCCGCGGCGGCGGATGTGGCCGAGCAACTGGCGTTATACCAGTCGGCCCGAGACACACAGGTGGCGGAGGTGATGTCGTCCTGGTTGCAACTGATCCAGCTGAACAACGCTATCGAATGGCAGGCTCTGCGTCTTGCCGCACTGGGCAAAAATGAACAGGCGATTCTGCAGCGTTATCGTCGCGGTGTTGGCGATCTGGACGATCTGGACAGCGCCCGTTCGGCACTGGCCAGTGCCGAGTCGACTCAGGCCGATAACCGGTATCAGCTGGCTGCAGCAAAACGCAGTTTACGTACTTTACTGGGTCAAGTGACAGATACGACTGCGGAATCGGCAGGTGTTGTTATTCCGGATGATTATCCTGCGGTATTGATGCCGCTGGTGGATTTGCCGGAACAGACATTGGCGCGTCGGCCGGATTTACAGGCCGCCTGGCAGGCGCTGGAAGCCGCTGATTTACGCACCCGTGTTGCCTACAAGGACATGTTGCCATCACTGAGTATTTCGGCGGCGTTGTCCGACAGTGGCCGTTCCCCTGCAGCATCCTTGTTGACGGATCCGGTCTGGAGTTTGTTGGGACAGCTGACGGCACCGCTGTTTCGGGGCGGTGAACTAAAAGCGGCGGCTCGTACCGCCGAATTAACCGCTGCCCAGTCCGCCCAGGCCTATCGGGAAACGCTGCTGACCGCTGTGACGGAAGTGGAAAATGCACTGGATCAAGAGGTGGCACTGGAGCGCCAGCAAGCCGCCATTCAGCGGGCCTTGCTGAGCGCTCGTGCCAATGAAGAACGTTACCTGCGCCGTTATCGTTCCGGGCTGGTCGATCTGCTCGATTTGCTGACGGTACAGCAATCCCGCTATGACCTGGAGGGCACGCTGAACACCCTCACGTATCAGCGCCTGAGTAACCGCATTACGCTGGGTCTGGCACTTGGCTTGCCGGCTACTACCAGCCTGAAAAACACCACTGGATCCTCATCTGAATTATCTACGGAGACTCGCTGATATGAGCGCTAACTCGACTCACTCTGGCTGGCGCAAACTGATCTGGTTCGCTGTGGCCGTCGCCTTTGTTGGCGCCGTCGTGGCCTGGAACAGCTACAAAATGAATCAGCAGGACAACCGTCCCATGCCCGGGCAGGGAGATAACAAGAGTGCCGCTCCAGGCGCTGAACCAGGTGCTGAAACGGCGGCTGTACCTGAGCGTGCACTATCGTCCACTGGGACCTCAACCGTTGCCGCTGCCGGCGTTCGTGTGGTGGAAGTGTCTGCAGGCCAGTATCAAGCCGAGTTATCTGGTTATGGCTCTGCCGAGGCGCATTTTGAATTAAGCCTTACCGCCAAGGTGGCCGGTGATATCGAACAGATCGCTGCTGTTTTTGACAGTGGCCGCCGTGTGCCAAAAGGGACGGTGCTAGCGACGCTGGAAGACAGTAGTTACAAGGCCGAAGTGGCGGTTGCTGAGCAAGCCGTGGCCGATGCCAGACTGGCGTTGCTGGAAGAGCAGCGCGAAGTGGATCAGGCACGGGAAGAATGGCAGGCGGCTGGCCTGGCGGGGGAGCCGGATTCGCCCCTGTTGCTGCGCGAACCACAATTGGCGGCGGCGGAAGCGGCGTTGAACAATGCCCAGGCCGCCCTTATTTCCGCTCGCAAGCGACTGTCCTGGACGCGTATTAGCACGCCGTTTGATGCCCTAATTATCGAACGCCTGGTCAGTCCGGGTGGCTATATCAGTGCGGGTGGCGCGGTGGCAACACTGTACAGCACCGATCGGGTAGAAATTGCCGTTGCCCTGTCCGAGCGGGAATGGGAAATGTTACCCGGTGTTGATGAGTTACTGAGCGGAGACTGGCCGGTGACACTGACGTCGGTGGAATCTTCCGGTCAATGGCAGGGCGTGGTGATTCGGGCGCAACAGCATTTGGATGAGGCAACACGGCAGCGAGCACTGATTGTGGCAGTTGCAAAACCGCTGGAACAAACGCCGAGGTTACAGCCCGGCATGTTTGTCAACGTCGCGCTGTCGGGCAAGGCGGTGGATCAGCTGTGGAAATTACCCGCTTCGGCACTGAGCCAGCGTGGCGAAATCTGGTTGGTCAATGGCAGTCATCAGCTAGAAAAATACGTCGCCAATACCCTGTTCAGCGATGCCCATTCCATCTACGTACAGGTGCCCGACGGCTTGTCTGGGCTGCGTCAGGTGGTGGTGCAACCGCTGTCGAGCTACGCTGAAAAGAGTCAGGTGGTGCCGGTGGTGGTGAAGGCGGGCGAATCTGGCCTGCAAGCGGACAAGCCAAAACAGGGTGGGGTATCGTCGTATGAGTAACCTCAGCAAACCATCCTCGGGTGGTCTGATCGGCTGGTTTGCCTGCAACCCGGTGGCGGCCAACTTGCTGATGGGGCTGGTGATTGTATTGGGTTTGCTGCAGACGACCCAGCTGCGCAAGGAAGCCTTTCCGAGTATGGAGCCAGATGAGGTAACGGTGTCGGTCAGTTACAGCAGTGGTTCGGCGGTGCAGTCCGAAGAAGGTCTGGCGATCAAGATTGAGGAAGCGCTGGAAGGGGTGATGGGGATTGAGTCGATTACTTCCAGTTCGACCGGCAGCGGTGCCACCGTCACGATAGAGCGCAAATCGGACTACGATCTGGATACCTTGCTGCGCGATGTCCGTGCCGAAGTGGATGGTATTTCAACCTTTCCGGTGGATGCCAAGAATCCGGTGATTGCCAAGGCCCAGCGGGAAGAGCACTCGTTGTGGATTCAGCTCTATGGCGATGTGGATCGCCATACCTTGCAACTGCTGGGCAAGGAACTGAAATCCGATTTATTGGCACGTTCCGAGATCAGCCGAGTGTCGGAATCGGGCTGGCGTGATCCGCAGATGGTGGTCGAAATTGATGAGGGCCGCTTGCAGGCTTATGGCCTAAGTCTGTCGGACGTTGAGGATGCGGTGAATTCTGGCTCGTCGACCAGTATGACGGCGGTATTGAAGAGCGAGCAACTGTACTTACAGTTGCAGGCATCGGAGCAGGCTTACGATGTCACCGCCTTTGAACAATTACCACTGATCAGTCTGGCCAGTGGTCGTCAGCTGCTGCTCGGTGACGTGGCCAGCGTGCGTGATACCTACGACGAAGACTCGGTGGTACTGTCTCGTTTCCAGGGTCAGAACAGTATTGCCCTGCAAGTCATTACGACGGGTCAGGATGATATCAGCGATTCCGTCGTGGCGGCACGTGCAGTGGTAGCGCAGTGGCAGGAAACCGGCCGCATTCCACCCTCGGTGGCGCTGGATACCTGGTACGACCGCAGTGAATCGATCAATAGTCGTCTGTCGCTGCTGGTCAGAAATGCGATTACCGGTGTGCTGATGGTGTTCCTGTTGCTGGCGTTGTTTCTGAACGTGACGGTCGCCTTTTGGGTGGCGATGGGATTGCCGTTTATCTTTTTTGGCACGCTGTATTTTATGGGCGACAGCTGGGCGGGATTATCGCTCAACGCCTTCACCACTTTCGGTTTTATTATGGCGCTCGGTATTGTGGTGGATGATGCCGTAGTGGTGGGCGAAAGTGTCTACACCGAACGAAGTCGGCACGGTGATGCGTTAAAAAACACCATTAGCGGTACCTTGCGCGTTGCCGTTCCCACCCTGTTCGGGGTGTTTACCACGGTGGCGGCGTTTTATTCGCTGTCGCATATCGAGGGGCGTCTGGGCCAGGTCTATAGCCAGTTTGCCAGCGTAGTCACTATTTGCCTGTTGCTGTCGCTGGTGGAGTCGAAGCTGATTCTGCCAGCCCACCTGGCGCATCTGAATACCCGCAAGCGGCCACGTCGTAACCTGCTGTCCAAGGGATGGGGGAAAATACAACACGGCTGTGATGTGGGCTTGCAATGGTTCAGCGAACGGGTATACCGCCCGCTGATTGATGCCGCACTGGCGCAACGTTATGCGGTGATTGTGGCGTTTGCCGGTGTGTTTGTACTGGTGCTGGGGATGCCATTTACCGGGGCAGTACGGGTCAGCTTTTTCCCGGATGTGGAAGGCGATACGGTTCGTGCTTCACTGACCATGCAACAGGACGCCAGCTATGGCTTGACCCACAGCCATTTATTGACTCTGGAGCAACAGGCCTATGAGGTCGATCAAGCGCTGGGAGGTCATGGAATTGCCCATATCCAGGTACTGTCCCAGGCCGATCAGTCTGGCTCGCTGACCATTGAGCTGGCTGAAAACGCCCCTTACCGGATTGGTGAATTCACCCGGCAGTGGAAGGCGCTGGCCGGTACGCCGGAAGGGGTAAGAACGCTGCGTATCCAGAGCCGTCATGAATCTATTTCGGCCTTGCGGGTTGAATTGCGCGCCAGTGCCGATGATGTTCTGGAAGGAGCTGGCGAGGCCTTTCGTGAGCGGTTAATGGCCATTCCCGGTGTCAGCGGCGTGGAAGATAATCTGGATCCGACCCAGCCCCAGGTCAGTTTGCGGCTGAATGCCCAGGGTGAGGCACTGGGGCTGACCACCGCCATGCTGGCGCAGCAAGTATTACAGGCCTTCAGTGGCCAGGTGGTACAGCGCTATCAGCGTGGCAGTGATGAAATGGAAGTGAAGGTTCGTTATCCCGTGTCGGATCGTCAGAATCCGGCGGATGTTCTGAGTGCGCGGGTGCGGACTGCCGATGGCACCGTGGTGCCACTGTCTGCGGTGGCAACCATCAGCTATGGTTATTCTCGTGACACGATCACCCGGATTGACGGTAAGCGTGCGGTTTACTTGACCGCTGATGTCGACAAGAGCGTATTGTCATCGACCGAGCTGGTCAGCTTGCTCAAGCGCGATGTCGCGCCGCAGCTGCAAAAACAGTATCCGGGGCTGGATGTGCATTTTGCCGGTGAGGCAGAAGAGCAGGCCACTACCCAGTCGAGCATGACTTCGCTGTTTATTGTTGCCATGCTGGTGATCTACATCCTGCTGGCGGTGCCGCTGCAGTCCTATGTGCAGCCGGTGATTATCATGACGGCGATTCCGTTCGGGGTGATGGGGGCAATTCTGGGGCACTGGGTAACCGGGCTATCGCTGACCATTCAGTCGTTTTTTGGCATCATCGCGTTGAGCGGGGTGGTGGTGAATGACAGTCTGTTGCTGGTGTCCCGTTTTAACGAACTCAAACCGGATGCCGCTCACTACAATAGTGCCATCAGTCTGGCCTGTCGGGATCGTTTACGGGCGGTATTGTTAACCTCGGTGACGACCTTTGCCGGTCTGGCGCCGCTGTTGGGAGAAACCGATATGCAAGCCCAGTTCCTGATTCCGGCCGCTGTTTCCCTGGGATACGGCATTCTGTTTGCGACAGTGATTACCCTGATCCTGATCCCGGCTTTGCTGGCGGTGCAGCACGATGCGATTGATCTGCTGGCGGCACTCAAGCAGCGTTTTGGTGGCCGTGCTGATTCGCCAGACGAGACTGACCCCGCAGGAGACAAGCCGTGCTGAGTGTCTTGCTGGTGGAGGATGATCTCGATCTTGCTGCGACACTGGTCGACTATCTGCTGCTGGAAGATATTCAGTGCGATCACGCCAGTAATGGCGTGGCCGGGCTGACGCTGATGGCACAAAATCACTATTCTGTATTGTTACTGGATCTGAACCTGCCCCGGCTGGATGGCCTCAGTGTCTGCCAGCGATTGCGGCAGCTGGGCAACGATACGCCGATCCTGATGTTGACTGCCCGTGATCAGCTTACCGATAAACGGGATGGTTTTCAGGCCGGTACCGATGATTATCTGGTCAAGCCATTTGAAATGAGTGAGCTGGTGATGCGGGTGCAGGCCTTGGCCCGACGGCGCAGTGGTCAGGTCACGCGTCTGGAATGCGCTGATCTGGTGATGGATCTTGGCCGTCGCTCGGTGACTCGCAGTGGCCGCGAGATTCGACTGTCTCCCACTGGCTGGATCTTGCTGGAAACCCTGTTACGGGCATCTCCCACCGTTGTCACCCGACGTCAGCTGGCACAAGCAGTGTGGGGCGACGAAACCCCTGACAGCAACAGTCTCAAGGTGCACCTGTTTAATTTGCGCAAGGCCGTTGACGGTGGCGTGGGAGTGCCGCTGATGTATACCCTGGCAGGGCAGGGCATCGCTTTGCGCGTGCCCAATACGAACAACGGGCAGCAGAGCTGATGCGTATCAGTCTGAAATGGTTGCTGGTGGCGGCATTTATATTGCTTGGTTTGTTGTTGGCCGTGGGCTATTCCATGCTCAGCGTCCAGTACATGATTCGTGGTATGGATGCGGTGTTGATACGGGATATGGAGCACACCCTGCAGCAGCTGTCGTCTGCAAAGCAGCCTCCTGCCGCTGGCCAGTACAACGAGTTTTATGTTGCCCCGGACTGGCAGCAGCTCCCGCCAGCAACACAGCAGATATTCCAGCACATTCCTGAGCAAGCAGGGGTGTTGTATAAGCGCCACAATACCCGCTTGGGTACGGAGCCTCACCAGATCCATTTTCTGATGCGCTACTCGCTGATACGGGATGGCCAACAGCAAGACTGGTATATCAGCCGGACACTGGAGCGTTCAACCAGCTCATCTCTGGTCAGTACCCAGATCGACAGCAGTCGCCAGCGACTGCAGTTGATTCTGGCGGCGACCATGGCGCTGATTATCGGTATTGCGGTGTTGCTGTACCGGTTTTTGTCCCGCCCTGCAGGGCGCTTGCTGGACTGGACCCGTGCGCTGGATACCGACCGGTTACAGCAACCGGTGCCGGATTTTGGTTATTCGGAACTGAACGAGCTGGCCGGACTGATGCACGGTAGCCTGACTCGTGTGCAGCAGACGCTGAATCGCGAGCAGGCGTTTTTACGTCACGCCAGTCATGAGTTGCGCACTCCGATTGCGGTGATGCGTAACAATACCGAGTTGCTCCGGCGTCTGACCGAACGTCATACCCCGCTCGACGATGGGCGGGTGTTGGCGACCGTAGAACGACTGGAACGCGCCGGAGTGACCATGGCCCAATTGACCGAAACCCTGCTTTGGCTCAGTCGTGATGATATGGATCGTCTGCCAACCCGGCAGGTCGCACCTGGTGTATTACTCCGCCAGCTGGTCGACGAGCTGACATTTCTGTTAAACAACAAGGCCATCGAGCTGGTGGTTACAACCGACAATGACTGGCAGGCCTGCCTGCCAGAAACACCATTACGGATTGTGTTGGGCAATATCCTGCGTAATGCCTTTCAGCATACCTGGGAAGGCCGTGTCGAGGTTAACCAGCAGGGCAGCCGGATTGTGGTGAACAACTACGATAAACAGGCCGCTGATGATTTTCGCCAGGCAGGCGGTGACCATCATCCCGATGATGGCAGGCACCAGGATCAGGGGTTTGGTCTCGGGTTGCAGCTCACCCGGCAACTGACGGCGCGGTTGAACTGGCACTACCAGAACGTTGCGGAGCCGGATGGCCACCGCGTGACACTCGATATCGCCCTCGCTAATACCTGTGCTGCCGATGGTCAGCGACCATGTGCCTGAGTGGCTAATTTGCTGCCGGGCCACCACCTGAGCAGGTTCTCTGGCATAATCAGCCGATCATGTTAAAGGTTGGCACTTATGTCTTATCAACCCGATGCCATACTGATCAAGCGTGCAGCTATGGCATCCATTGCAACAGCAGTGGTTTTGCTGGTGGCCAAACTCGGCGCCTGGAGCGTGAGCGACTCGACCAGTGTGCTGTCGTCGCTGCTTGATTCGCTGATGGATATTGCCGCGTCCGTGGTGAACTATTTTGCTGTGCGTTACGCGCTGATGCCGGCGGATGATGATCATCCATTTGGGCACAGCAAGGCTGAGGGACTGGCAGCTCTGGTGCAGTCCGCGTTTATTCTGGGTTCGGTTGTGGCCTTGTTGCTGCACGTCACCGATCGGCTGGTGGATCCTCAACCGCTCAAGGCGGTGGGTGAAAGTATCGGCGTTATGCTGTTTTCCACCGCCCTCACTACCGCGCTGGTGCTCTATCAGCGCTGGGTCGTACGCAAGACCGGCTCCCTCGCAGTCAAGGCAGATTCAGCCCACTATTATGGCGATATTCTCACCAGTCTGGCGGTGGTGGTTGCTCTGGTTGCTGCCTGGTTCGGACAATATTGGCTGGATCCTGTGATTGCACTGGTGATTGCACTGGTGCTGGTGCGCAGCGTTTACGACATTATCCAGGAAGCGCTGGTGGTGCTGATGGATCAGTCTATGCCCGAGACAGAAGAAGTGGAATTACAACAGCTGATTCGAGCTATTGACGGTGTGCGTGGTGTGCATGACCTGAAAACCCGTCAGGCCGGAGCGGTGCAATTTATCCAGTTGCATCTGGATATGGATGGCGACCAGACCCTGAGCCGTGCCCATGCGATTGGCGATCAGGTTGAAGCCGCGATTCTGGCGCGCTTCCCCCGTGCCGAGGTACTGATTCATCATGATCCGGTTTAGCGGGCTGTCAGGACTTGTGTAAACTCTGGCCATGTCCAGGAATGACAGGGAGTGACCGTATGCACGGACGCTGGGCTATCATCCTCGGGATCAGCCTGTTAACCGCAGCACCGGTTAAGGCATTGACATCGGAACCCTATCTCCGCGCTGGCCAGGAAACCTTGTCGGCGGAGGCCAGCGAGGCGTCAACCAGCGAACCCTATACCGCAGAAACGCAGGTGACGGACGATATGGTGAACCGCTCCCGAGAGTGGCTGGCCAGTTATCTGGATAACCTGTCGGGTGGCCTCGACAGCTTTTTTGTCGATACTTTTTTTAGTGAAAACATTCTCGAAGATGACGTCAAGGGCAGCCGTGCCAAACTGTCGTTTTATACCCGGCGCGAGCTGGGCGATCCGGTGGATTATAAATTTGGAATCAGCGTGAATCTGGAGTTACCGAATATCAGCGAGCGGTTGAATTTGCTGTTGCAATCGGAAGACGAGGAAGCGCGTGAAGCCGACCCGCTGGAAAGTATTGAAAACAACCATTACTCCGCCGCGTTGCGGTTTATTCTGCAGGAGAGTGAACGCTGGAAGACCGACATTGATACCGGTGTCCGCTGGGGGCTCCCCCCCGATCCGTTTACTCGTCTCCGGGCCAGGCGCTACGGCTATTTTGCCGAATGGGAAGTAAAAGCAACCCAGACTCTGTCTTACTACGCTACCAAGGGCTGGGGAGAAGACACCAGTCTGCAAATGAACTACCCGCTCAATATCGAGAAGCTGTTCCGGATCAACGCCAAAGCCGCTTATTTGCTTAACGACGATTATTTTAAGCTGTCCTACAGTGGCGGTTTGTACCACGAACTCAGCCGTCGAGCCGCGTTGGGTTATATCGCCGGTGCCAGTGGTGATACCGAGGGATATCCCAGTTTTTACAACTACAGTGTCAGCGTGCGTTATCGACGCCAGATCTACAAGGATTGGGTGTTTGCTGAGTTTGCCCCGGAGCTGGTATGGGAGCGGGACAAGGATTATGAAACCACCCCCGTGATCATGTTCCGTATCGAAAGCGTGATTTCAAAATAACGGCGCGGGATTGGCCAGGCAGCGAAAGGTCAGGTTGATTCTGGCCGCCTCAATACCTGCCCGACGTGGCAGGGCGTGCTGCCAGCAAGTTTGCATACCGGCGTTCATCACCAGTACCGAGCCATGAGCCAGCGGCAGTTTGCCATACATCCTGGATTGTCCTTTACGCCGCAGGGCGAAATCCCGCTCGGCCCCGAGACTGACCGACACGACTACCGGCGCTGGGCCGAGTTCCGGTTCATCATCGCTGTGCCAGCCCATTGTATCCTGACCATTACGGTAGAGATTGCATAACACCGAATTATTAGCCAGGCCCAATGCCTGGTTCAGCTCGTGGTTGAGTGTTTTTAAGCGTGGATGCCAGGCCAACGGTTGTAGGGTTTTGCCTGAGTAGGTGTAGTTCAGTCCGGTGTCGCCAAGCCAGCACTGCCGTCGGGGAATCGTGTGTTCCTTGCCATAAACTCGGACTGAGTCAGAGTGCCAGGGCAGTTCGGAGAGCAAGATTTGCAGCAACGTGTCGGAATCGCGGATAAGCTCAGGGTAGTAACTTAGCTGACCGTCGAGGAGCTGCTCTGGCGTCATTCCGGAAAGCAATAACATGCTGATATTTTCCTCCAGCCTCCTTATTGGCACAGGGCTGCGACGGTGGCAGTGTATATCTATAAATGACTGCGCTCGAAATTACGGAGTTAAAAATATCCGGGTATACCCTGAAAATCCTTGGTTTGAAATTCTGCGTTTGAACACAAGCCGACTTTTGCTATTAAGCTGCACCCATCACTCGTTGTCAAAGAGGATGGGTGTTGGTCTGGCGGAGCGTTTACGGCCGCTAAATGACTTTATGAAACTATCGGTTTTACTTCTACGTCTATGGTGCCGATCTTGTCGATACTGGCGCAGAGCTTGTCACCGGGATGAATGGGCGCGACACCTTCAGGAGTGCCGGTCAATAAAATATCTCCCGGTTCCAAGGTGTAGAACTTGGATGCAAAAACAATCAGGTCTGCGACATCCAGAATCAGATCTCTGGTATTGGCATGCTGACGTTGTTCATCATTGACCAATAATGTCATTTCGAGTTGCGATGGATCGCTTAGCTCGTCAGCCGTTACTAACCAGGGGCCGAGCACGGTATATGTGTCCAGCGACTTCCGCAGGCTGCGTTCTTCCGGGCCTCGAATGGTAATGTCCAGGCCAATGCAGTAGCCTGCCACCTGCGCCAGGGCATCTTCATAGTCCACATTCCGGCATGTTTTACCAATGATGACCGCGAGTTCGATTTCATGGTCGGTACGGCGCTCCAGCAATTGAAGTTCAATGCCTTCACTGGCACCTACCAGAGAATGTGTTGCTTTGAGAAATAATCCGGTTTCCTGGATTTTCCGCACGTGGGCGCGCGAGAAGGTGGCGGTATCCTCGATCGCTTCTTCCAGATGCTTTTGGTAGTTGACCGGTGCAGCAACAATCTTGCCTGGATTTTGTACCGGGCTTAACAGGGTCACCTGATCTAGGGCAATAGCCGGTGCAGTTGCTGCGAGAGCAGTGATCTTGTCATGCAGCTCAGGTAACGCAGCAATAAGCAGGTCATGCCTGGGGTAGGGGTAAGCATGAGCCGGGAGCTCTTTCAATATTTCGCTGATGTCTCGTACCTGGTTGTTATCGACGAGTCCCAGACGTTGATCATTAAAGAAACAAATGCGCATTTTTGGTTCCTCTCGGAGTTTAAAGATTCGTTAGTGGCACGACGCCATATAAAGCCCCTGATTTGCCACGATGAGTGAGTTCATATAACGATAAATCGTGGCCGGCTTTATAGTTGAGTTTCTGCTCCTCCCTTTTGCTCTTGCCAAATACCCAGCTTCTCCTGCGCGCTGCGATCGGAGAAGAAAAACAATACGGAGTCTTCACTGGCATGAAACTGGCGCCAGGTCCAGCCGGGCAGGGCCATCACGTCGTTCTGGCCTAGCTCAAAGGTTTCATCGCCAATATCCACCTGCACAGTACCTTCTGAGACAACCAGTACCTGGTTGTCTGTTGTTCTGTATTTTTGCGTGATCATCTGGTCTGGGATATATGCTAACCAAGCCGCCATTGTTGGCATAATCCAGTCGCCAGTTAACGGATTCGCATACTTGAGTACATATCCCCAGTGCGGATCAGGTTTTTCTGATTCCGTTATTGCTAACAATGCTGCCCGCGCGCGCGAATAGGGATAAGAAAATATAGGCGATGTTGATCCAAATGGAGATCTGGACTCGAAAGGCGCCATGCCTGAACCAAACGCTGCACCCGAATAGCCTTCTACCTTGGTTATTAGTTGCCGTTCGGTATCAAGTTGGGCACTGAAACCACATTGGAAATAATTCACAATGGGCACATCCAATCCATCGATCCAAATAACGGGCCCTTCTCCATCATGGCCGTGATCGTGGAAAGTACCACTGGGTGTCAGAACCAGATCGCCACGATGCATGGTGGTTCTTTCACCGTTTACCGAGGTATAGCCGCCCCCGCTTTCGAGTACGAAACGCAAGGCACCAGCGGTATGTTTGTGGGCTGGAGCCGTCTCTCCAGGCAGGATAAGCTGAATACCAGCATACAAAGTCGAGTTGACAATAGACTGTCCCCGAAAGGATGGATTTTCAAACACCAATACGCGGCGTTCGGCTTCTGCTGCTGTCAACAACTCCCCTGATTTCATCAATAACGGACGCATCTGTTCATAGTGCCAGGCGTAGGGAACGGCCTTGTTTGTCGGTTCAAAAGGAACCAGGCCTTTCATAACCTCCCAGAGAGGTGCTAGTGAAACGGGATCTAGCTCTTGATAAAAATTTTGCTTGTCAGCGTTAGTTAGCGAATCAAACGATGCCATTACATATTTCCTCCGGCTGTGATGGTTGCTATCAGTGCGGGTTTTTATTGTTCTGCTTTCTTTACTGTTAATCCTGGTTGAAATCAGTAGCCCATTTTTTATCTTTGTCAGACATCTCAAGAAAAACGTCAGCTATAGCGATCGTAGCTGACAGGATTGATATGCCAGAAATATATTGACATGGGTCAGTAGTTGGTGGTTTCACCTCATTAAAGATGGTAGCCATAGTGAAATTGCCGGGAAAATAATCAATAATGATATTCGTGCCAGATCAGCAGAGATAAAAGGTATGACGCCTTTGAAAATGGTTTTTGTCGGTATGTCTGGTAATACGCTGCGTAATACGAATATGTTGATCCCGATTGGTGGCGTTATCATGCTGATTTCAATGACCACAATGACGAGAATGCCAAACCATATAAGGTCATAACCCATCATCTCAACGATAGGGTAAAATATAGGTACGGTCAGTAACATCATCGACAGTGATTCCAGAAAACAACCCAGAATTACGTACACGGCGACAATTACGAGAATCACATAAATAGGTGCTAGTTCCAATCCAGAAACCCAATCTCCGATCGTCTGCGGTAATCGCGCAACGTTGATAAAATTGGCAAACAACATGGCACCGATCAATATCGTCAACAAGGTGACTGAGGTGCGAGCAGAGGTATAAATCACCTCCAGGAATTCCTTCCAGTTGAAGCGTCCGCGCAGGGTGGTGATCAACAGAGCGCCGCAGGATCCAATACCCGCCGCCTCAGTTGGAGTGAATAAGCCGACATAAAGCCCACCCATTACTAGCGTGAACAAGGCCAAGATACCGATCACACCACGGAGAGAGGCTATTTTTTCGGGAAAACTGTGTTTTTTAGCCGCAGGCCCTATATCGGGATCGATACGCACCCAGATGGCGATTGCGGCCATGTACAGCACAATTCCCAAAATACCCGGCAGCACACCGGCAGCGAACAGTTTGCCAATATCCGATTGCGTCATGATGCCGTAGAGCACTAGGGCGATGCTGGGCGGGATCAAAATGCCAAGTGTTCCACCCGCTGCGACTGCGCCTGCAGCCAGGGTGTCTGAGTAGTGATAGGAACGCATCGGGGGGATAGCCACCTTGGCCATTGTCGCGGCTGTCGCAAGACTGGATCCGGAAACTGCACTGAATCCACCACAGGAAGCGATAGTGGCAATAGCCAGTCCGCCACGAGCCCCTCCGAACCAGACATTGGACGTGGCATAAAGATCGTCTGATATGCCGGATCGCCCGATTAGGTTGGCCATGAGAATAAACATGGGGATGACCGCGAAGTCGTAGCTCATCACGGTATCGGATGCTACTCCGCCCAGACTCCTTAGCGCTGGCTCGAGTCCGACGATCGCGGCAAAGCCCCCAGTTCCTATCAAACCAAGCGCAAATCCAATCGGCACCCGGCAGAGCAGCAGAGCGAACAGTACAACAAAAGCCAAGAAAATAAGCACTGTGTTATTCCTTATCGAATCGTCGAGCGTGCCTGGCGTCAATGACCACCAAGGCAACAAATATCAGGGCAGTAAACATCGCCAGCACTGCCATGAAATACACAAAGGGAGCCACCGGCCAGCGGGTAAACATCGTCACGGTATTCAGCATCTCCAGCATCTCACCCTGCCGCCAGAGCTCCTTGGCAGTGACTGCCAGGGCTCCAACGCAGAGTAAATTGACCAGGGCAGCCAGTACGCGAACGCCGAATGAGTCAGGGTTGATAGCAATCAGGTCAACGGTAATGTGTTCGCGCCTGAGCGTAACCAACGGCAGAACGGTATAGAACATGATGCCAACCGTGAGCTGGGTGATCTCAAAAGCAAACGCCAGTGGATGCCCGAATTGACGTCCGGTAACATCCACAAAGGTAATAAGTACCAATAGAAATATCAGCGTTCCGGCAACCACTGCTGCCATGGATTCCAGCTGGCGGGCAATGGTTCGTGCAGTATTAAAATGCATAGCTGGTTCCCCTGCGTTATTGACCCCTGGAGGATTCGGCATGATACATCTCAAGTGCAGCCTGACCGTCTACGTTGAGCGCATTGGCTTTTTTCACCCAATTGGCGTCCTGTTTGGATAGGCGTGACTGGATGAATTCGAACAGCGGCCCGGAGGCCACATTTTTCTCAATGCCATCTGCTGCCAACTGGGCGGCAGCATGGTTCAGTTCATCCTGCCAGACTTGACCCATACGACGGGCGAGTACTTCTCCTGAGATCGACGTGATGGCCTGCTGGTCAGCCGCAGATATTTGATCCCACTTATTCTGGTTCACGACAAGAAACATACTGGCGTTGTATATTCCGCCTGGAACCTCAAGCTTATGCTTGATCAAACGGTCGATATTGAAGCTGTAAAGGGCTTCATCGGTCAGCGATACCCCATCCACAATACCTTTGTGCAAGGCGTCGCGCATTTCAGTAACCGGAATGCCGAGAGGAACTGCACCGAGTAAAGCAAGAGATTCGGCAACACCACTGTTGGTCGAGCGGATTTTGAGGCCTTCAAAGTTACTGGCTTCGGTGATCGCTTGCTTGGCGCTGAATATCTGCCCTGGCGGCTGCGTGTGTACGGTCAGGGTGTGTACCCCTTTATGCATACCAGCGGGTTCAAAATATTTTTTGAACACTTTCCAGTAGGCGGCTGAGTTTTCGACGGCATTGGTTGAATTAAAAGGAAGTTCCACCATTTCACTCAATGGAAATGTACCAGGTGTATAGCCATGCAGACCCCAGGTAATGTCAGCGATACCGCTCAGGGCGAGTTGGAAGTTTCGTGGCGCAGGTCCCAATGGAGCGGCGGATATCTCGACATTGACTCGACCCTCTGTGACCTGCTCAATATCTTCAAAATACTTATAAAGCGCATTTTTATGCATAAAATACGTCGCTGGCAGCCAGGCGCTGTAGCGCAGTATTGTTGTTTCAGCATAAGAAACAGAGTTGAACGAAAGCATTAACGCTAATAATATGATGAGTTTTAGATGTCTTTTTTTCATTATCTGCACCGTTTATTTTTATTTATAGAATGGCGTATCTTGTTGCTTGGATTGGTCTTTTTTTGCTAGTTATTGATCTCTCCAAGACGGTTGGATGTCGTAGAGCCAGGACATCCCGGTATAAAATTTTTCATCAGACCAACTGGCCAGCTCGGCATTACGGAAATCGCGGACAGCGCCGCTGGCATGGTATATCTCGCCGTAGAGCCTGGCCTGCATCTGGACTCGGGTAGTCCTGAGGTAGCGGGCGTCGCGATAACGTATAAATGCCTTGGCATAGTCACCGTTCTCATTTACCAACATATCGGCGAGACAAATGGCATCCTCAATGGCCATATTGGCGCCCTGGGCAAGGTACTGAAGCATTGGGTGTGCGGCATCCCCCAGTAATGTAATACGACCCTTGACCCAATCACGGGTTGGTTCACGATCGCTTAATACCCACATACGCCAGCTTTCAATTTTGCCAAGTAGGGAAAGTACTTCTGGGCACTTGCCTGCAAAACGGCGCTCCAACTCTTCGTTGTCACCGAAGTCATTCCAGCCTTGGGTAAACTTGTCTGAGTGAAAAACAGCAACTAGATTAAACAGCTCACCACCGCGCATTGGATATTGCACCAGGTGAGACTTTTCTCCAGCCCAGAGGCACATGGAATTCCAGCGCAGCGCTTCTGGCATATCTTCCGCCCGTATAACGGCCCGGTACGCAACATGACCGGAAACACGAGCATCACCATCACCGACAACATACTGACGAATGGTGGACCAGATCCCGTCGGCTCCGACAAGCGCACCGCCGTTGACTCGTAAACCTTGTTCTGTTGTCACGCTGGTGCCGGTATCTGACTCCTCAATCCCGGTAACCTTGGCACCTGTCCGGAGTTCGATCTTGTCTGATGTTTGGCATTTCTTTAATAAAACACCATGCAGGTCAGCCCGATGAATCACGGCATAGGGAAACCCGAATTGCTGTTTAAATTGCTTACCGGCTGGTATTTCAATGACGGATTCACCGGTCATGCTGTCACGCATCATCAGGCTTTCAGGGAACGACGAGATGCTGTTGATTTCATCCACCAGTCCGAGCCGTTCAAACATCTTGTACACATTGGGACCCAGCTGGATCCCGGCACCGATTTCTGCAATCTCTGCTGCCTGCTCTAGCACGCAGACGTGTTTGCCAATGTTCGCCAGCGCCAGGGCAGCGGCCAAACCGCCGATGCCCCCTCCTACGATAATAATTTCGGTATTGATAACGTCGCTCATATAGCTCTCCTGAAGCCTCTGGTTGCGTATGGTTCGCACGTGAAAGGGCTTGTTTTCGCTCGGGTCATACCATGATTGATAAACTATCAGTACACTGATGATCTATTGTCAGTATGCTGACAATTTGCAGTAGGGATGTCAATAGGTTAATATTGCCTTTGTAATTTTTTTGGGGAATGGCCTTGCATACACCACCAGATCAGTGGGCATCCGATGAGCCCATTGAAGAAGAGCAGCTGGATTCGTCGCAGCGTAGCGTAAAGTTTTGGGACAATATTTCTGTCTCTGGAGAGCCTCCGGAGATAGCCGCTATTTATATGGCACCAGCGCACCTTATACGGCGATCTCACCAGATTTCTGTTGCCCTGTTTGCTGATGAACTGGGCGAATATGGTTTAACGTCAGTTCAATATGCATCACTGCTGGCCATCAGAGATCATGGAGGTATCGATCAACGAGGTCTGGGAAATATAGTAGCGATTGATCGTTCCACCGTGGCGACGATGCTGAAAGGACTGGAAAATAAAGGTCTGGTTCGGCGTCTTACCCCCCCAGAGAACTTGAGGGTCAAGCAGCTTTATATCACCGATGCTGGCAATCAACTGTTGAGAAAAACGGTCGAACAAATTTCTCGAATACAACAGCGTTTATTAGCCCCGTTATCTGCGGAAGAACAGGATGTCTTCATGGCTTTGTTATCCAAGCTGGTTCATGTGAATAATAAATTCAGCCGGGTTCCGCTCAAGTTGAAGATGAACGATTCAGCGGAATAATAAATATTATCGTCCCTTGTCAATAAGTCGGGTGTTCTTGTAATCAGAGGCTGAGTCTATTATGGCTTGTATAACGTTATTTGAAAAACTGTGGCATCGACACGTCGTGACCGAGATGGAAGATGGATCATCTCTGATATATATCGACCGCCATCTTGTCTATGAGGTCACAAGCCCGCAAGCGTTCGAAGGACTGCGAGTGTCAGGTCGACAGATGTGGCGCCCGGGTAGTGTGCTTGCGACGGTTGACCATAATGTTCCGACACTTGCAAGTGAACGAACCTCGATCGGATCAATTCAGGATAACCTTGCCAAAATTCAGATTGAGCAGCTTGATCAGAATTGTACCGAGTTTGGTCTGAATAAATTTGGTTTGATGGATCATCGTCAAGGCATTATTCATGTGATCGGGCCGGAACAAGGGGCGATACTGCCGGGTATGACGGTGGTTGCAGGAGACTCACATACCAGTACGCACGGAGCCTTTGCGGCCCTGGCGTTCGGCATTGGTACATCGGAAGTGGAGCATGTACTGGCAACTCAATGCCTGATATTGAACAAACCGAAGACCATGATGGTGAAAATTGATGGGGATCTGGCTGCGGGCATCACGGCAAAAGATCTGATTCTCGAGGTGATCCGTCGGTTAGGCACCGCTGGTGCGACCGGTTACGCAATCGAGTTTATTGGTAAAGCCATATCCGCGCTGTCGATGGAATCCCGCATGACACTTTGTAATATGGTGATTGAGGCGGGTGCCCGAGTTGGATTGATTGCTGTCGACGACAAAACGATTGATTACATTCATGGCCGACCCTTCGCCCCCAAAGGCGATGACTGGATCAATGCGGTGGAGTATTGGCTGACATTAAACAGTGATAGCGACGCCATCTTCGATGCTTTTTTGACTATTGATGCGTCGTTGATCAAGCCTATGGTGACCTGGGGAACCTCGCCCGATATGGTGGTTCCCGTTGATGGTTACGTACCGGATGCAGCTGATGAACCGGATATCACTCGACGTGCTGGTTTACAACGAGCCATTGGGTATATGGGTCTTGAGTCAGGCATGCCGGTCAAATCCATTTGCCTGGACAAGATTTTTATCGGCTCTTGCACTAATGCACGGATTGAAGACATTCGGGCAGCTGCCGAGATGGTACGTGGTAAAAAGATTGCACCCTGGATCAAGCAGGCTTTGGTGGTACCAGGCTCCGGCCTGGTAAAGGAGCAAGCAGAAGCGGAAGGGTTGGATAGCGTGTTTGCTAATGCCGGGTTCGAGTGGAGAGAGCCCGGCTGCTCAATGTGTCTGGGGATGAATGACGACCGCTTATCCTCTGGTGAACGGTGTGCGTCGACATCTAACCGTAACTTTGAAGACCGGCAAGGATCCGGGGGACGTACTCATCTGGTCAGCCCGGCCATGGCAGCAGCAGCGGCCATTGCCGGTCACTTTGTGGATATTACTCAGGAGCTGATAAATGGATAGGTTCACCCGCATTGAGTCTCTGGTTGTCCCGTTAAACCGCGCAAACATAGACACCGATGCAATACTGCCAAAACAGTTTATGAAATCGATCAGTCGTACCGGCTTTGGCCCCAATCTGTTCGATGAATTGCGCTATCTAGATCAGCACCAGCCGGGTCTGGACGATCAAGAACGCAGATTAAATCCCGATTTCCCGTTAAATCAGTCCCGCTATCTAGGGAGTCAAATCCTACTTACCCGTGAAAATTTTGGTTGTGGCTCCAGCAGAGAGCATGCGCCGTGGGCACTGCGAGACTTTGGTATTCGCGCGATACTGGCCCCCAGTTTTGCTGACATATTCTCTGGCAATTGCTTGAAAAACGGATTGTTGCCCATCGTATTGGATACTTTCGAAATCGATACGCTTTTTTCTGAAGTCGACATTTCGCCGGGTTACTGGCTTACCATTGATTTGATATCGCAAACGATATTAAAACCCGATGGAACTGCATTAAAATTTGATATTGGATCTGTCGTGAAAAACAAGCTTTTGGCTGGATTAGACGATATTGATATCACTCTTGAGCAGTCAGAGGCTATTGCCGCTTATGAAGCCTGTCGTCGCGAAATCGAGCCATGGGTATTCTAGTTTGTCCAGTGTTGCTATTGCCCGTTACATTGCAGACCGGCCCCGAAGGGCTGGACACGTTGTGGCTTTCTTTAACGCGCCCCAAAGCAGCCCTGCCATAAGATCTACAGCGGGGCCGGGTGTTATTACTTGTCAAAAAAGCCGTCAAACAGGGGTGACGTCAGGTAACGCTCACCGGAGTCCGGCAGGATCACCACGATTTTCTTGTCTTTGAAGGCATCTTCGGCTGCCAGGCGCAAGGCGGCTACCATGGCGGCACCACAAGAGATACCGGCCAGGATACCTTCTTCCGACATCAGTCGATGTGCCATGGCCATAGCGTCTTCGTTGTTGACCTGTTCAACCCGGTCAAGAATATCCAGGTCCAGGTTGCCTGGAATAAAGTTGGCACCGATGCCCTGGATTTTGTGTGGCGCCGGGGTCAGGTCTTCGCCTTTCAGTTTCTGGGTGATAATGGGTGAGGCTGCTGGTTCCACTGCCACAGACGTAATGGCTTTTTGCGTTTTGAGGTAGCGGGAAATGCCGGAAATTGTACCGCCGGTACCCACTCCGGCAACCACAACATCGACTTCACCGTCGGTATCGCGCCAGATTTCCGGGCCAGTGGTCTGTTCATGAATCGCCGGGTTGGCCGGGTTGTTGAACTGTTGCAGCATGATGCGGGTTGCCGGTGCTTCCGCGAGCAGTTCTTCAGCCTTGTCGACCGCGCCTTTCATGCCTTTTGGGCCTTCGGTCAGTACCAGGTTGGCACCCAGTGCCATCATCACTTTGCGACGTTCCATGCTCATGGTCTCTGGCATGGTCAGGGTGACCTTGTAGCCACGGGCTGCACCAACAAAGGCAAGGGCAATACCGGTATTGCCACTGGTCGGTTCGACGATTTCCATGCCCGGCTTCAGCAGGCCATCTTTTTCGGCCTGCCAGATCATATTGGCGCCAATCCGGCATTTGACCGACTGGGCCGGGTTGCGGCTTTCCAGTTTGGCGTAAACGTGTGGGTGATCGGTCAGGGTACGGATACGTACCAGTGGGGTGTTGCCAATCGACTGGCTGACATCTTCAAAAACATTCATCGAATACGCTCCTTGGTAGTTTTGTAGTGGCAATTCTGTCACCGTGTAGTCTCGGAGTCTGTCCATTGCGGGTCAGGAAAGTTCGTTTTTCCGATTGTGGTGTTGCGGCTATTCCACTCGACGGGTTGACGAGGTCAGCGACAGCCGCTCCAACGTATCATCCTTATCCAGCCACAATTCATGTACCCATTGTTGAAACCGGTTGCGGAAGTCTATGTCGTTCTGATAATCCCCCTGGGACAGTTCTGCCGGGATGTCTTTTTGTTGAATCAGCACCTGACAGCGACGCATCTTGCCGCTCAGGAACGACCAGAACGTGGGTACGCCATCCGGGTAGTGAATGGTGACATCGACCAGTGAGTGGAAGTTGTCTCCCATTACACTCATAGCAAACGCCATGCCGCCTGCTCTGGGTTGCAGCAAATGGCGATAGGACGGGCGTTGCAGCGCGTGTTTTCCCTGGCTGAAGCGGGTGCCTTCGAGAAAGTTCATCACACTGGTGGGCTTGCGCTGGAATTTCTCACAGGACTTGCGGGTCGTGTTGAGATCCTGTCCGCGTTTTTCCGGATGGCGGGCCAGGTAGGCTTTGCTATAACGCTTCATAAACGGAAAGTCGAGTGCCCACCAGGCGATCCCCATAATCGGCACCCAAATCAGCTCTTGCTTGAGAAAAAATTTGAGCAAGGGGATACGGCCATTGAGGCAGTGTTGCAGCACCAGAATATCTACCCAGCTTTGGTGGTTACTGACAACAAAATACCAGCCCTTGGAGCTCAGTTGTTCTGGCCGTTCGATTTGCCAGTCCATGGCTTGAGTCAGTTTCATCCAGGCGGAATTGCCGGCAATCCAGCAGCTGGCACAGCCATCAACCAGCCAACTCAGAGTCGTTTGTACCACGGGAATGGGCAACAATAATTTCAGCAAGGCCAGGCCGATCAATAATGGCGCCCAAAGCAGGGTGTTTAATATTAACAGCAGGATGGCGATCAGTCCGGTCAGAAATGCGGGCATGGGAGCGTTCTTCGTTATCGTTATTGAATGGCCGAGATTCTTTGTCGAGGCAGCATAAAACCCTACCGATTTGCCTGGGTCAAGCCGGGATGGAGGCTGTTTCTGCCTTCAACCGGGGTTGACTGCTCAGCCAGCGGGGCTGGTGAGCAGACGTTGCAGAACGGCTTCTGCACTTTGGCGTGAACTGTCCGACAGGGAGTCGAGATCGAAGTGCAGCGTGTAGATAAAATCGCGACCTTGCGGGGTTTGCTGAACCACGTCAGCAGTGAGCTGTTGCAAACTGTGGTGACGGTTGCCGAGGGCGATCAGCAGCTGCTGGCCCCGGCGGATCTTCAGAGGCGACAGAATGGACAGTCCATCCAGAGTGATCTCCAGTGCAATGGCATGGTGGGGTGGTTGCCACTGGCCCAGCCAGTTACGCTGACACAGCTCCACTTTTAATGGGGCGGCATCATGGCGTGGGCTGAAACGACGGTCTGGCGCGTTCACATCACCCTTCCTGTGTCTTTGCTTTGAGGCCGGCCAGCACGTCGGGGTCGAGCTGGTCGAGCTTGTTGAACCGGATCATGCTGCGGATTTCCTTGATGTATTCGTGGCCCCGTTCGGAGTAGCCTTCCAGACCGGCTGCCAGGTTAATACCGGTGGGGTAGCCCTGTTTGGCCATCTCGGTGTGACGCAGGTCACGCAATTTCTGGTAGGTCGGGTGGCTGTTCAGGTTCCGGATATAGCTTTCGACTGATTCCAGCGGGTCATCAAATTTGGCTACTTCATGGGCAGCCCCGTCGTTACGCTGGCTTGGCACAATGCCGCAGCCTTTGGAAAAGCACCATTGACCAAAAAAGTTGTTACCTTGGCGGGCAAAGCGGGAGGTACCCCAGGCGCTTTCATTCGCCCCTTGCGCCAGTACCAGGGATGGCGGAATGACCTGGACACGTTTGAGCAGCAAGGCTTTCTGTTCGGTTGCTGACAGAGTGTCTTCGACCCGATATTTTTCAACTAAAGCACTGATGGTGCTGTTTGCGGCTTTGCTGGTATCCCATTGTTTAACGGCAGTACGTTCCTTGAGTACATTGGCATTGGCGCGCTTGACCAGATTCAGCATGTAGCTGAAGAAAGTTTTTTTCTTCTGTTTGACATCGGTATAGCTGGCAAAATTGGGCAGTGTGGTACTGGTGTTGGTCTGCACCGGGCTCTTGGCTGCTTGTACCGGTTTGGGTTTTACTTCAGCACTAGACAGGGTCGGTGCCGGTTTGGCTGCAGTGGTTGCTTCTGCAGTGGCTGCTGGAGCCTTGCTGTCTGCTGCTTGATCACAGCCAGCTAATAAGAGCGTCAGAGCGGTGAACAGACTCAGTGGCAGGAAGGGGCGGGTGATGATCCGTAAAGTGGTTTGCGGTGACATATGTTGCTCCTGGGTCACGGTAGTTTGTGGTGGGCAGTGTATACGAGGTTGAGGGTTGATCCCAAAAATAGCTGACGGCGGTGTCTTTCCAGGCGGCGCTGGTCGACGATGATAAAAAGTCTGTTATTTTTTTGTAGCGGTGGGTGTTGTTTGTCTCATTATGATGACAAATTGTAAGTATTGATTCACAGCAAATGGTTCCTCTGAATATGAATAAGCCTCTGACTATTTTGGTCGCAGATGCCAGTCTGGCTGACCAGGCGTTGTTTGGCGACGTATTGCCAGCGGCCAGTCGGGTCATGAATCTGACGTCGCTGGCACAGCTGGAAGACTGTTTGCAACAACCCGAGTTTTATCCTCAGTTGCTGCTGTTGGCCGTGGATTTACCCACGCTTGATTTTGCTGCCTTCATGGCACAGTGGACGGTGGATCCGCTATATCGCCACGTTGATGTGGTGGCGATTGGCACGGCTGATGTTGATCAGGAAGTGATGACCCTGGAAGCAGGTGCATCTCTCTATCTGGGGCGTCCGCTGCAGTCGACTCTGGTTGCTGCCCGGCTGGGCGTGCTGGCGCGCCAGCGTCGGCGTCTGCGGCAACTGGAGGCGTTATCCACCACCGACGGCCTGACCGGTATTGCCAATCGACGGCGTTTTGATGATTTTTTACTGGCAGAGTGGCGTCGGGCGCAGCGGCACCAGAGCGGTCTGGCGGTGATGATGATTGATATTGATGCTTTCAAGGCGTTTAACGATGAATATGGGCATCCTCAGGGCGACGACGCCTTGCGCAAGGTAGCTGGGGCACTTGATGAAGCCGTCAATCGTTCTCACGATCTGGTTGCTCGCTACGGGGGGGAGGAGTTTGCAGTCGTCCTGCCGTCGATTGAGCCGGAAGGTGTCGCTATTGTGGCGCAACGTATGCTGCAGGCGATTGCTGATCTGCAGCTGCTGAATACCGGGTCTCCGGCAGGGCCATTACTCACCGTCAGTATCGGCAGCGCCTGGTTTCAGCCGCTGATGGATGATCCGGTAATAACGGCGGTTGTTGCTGCTGATGAGGCACTTTACCGGGCCAAGCGTAGTGGCCGCGCCCGTCATGTGGCTGCGGATCTGGTCAGCCAGTCAGTCCAGTGAGCAGGTTGTCGGCCAGTGTTGCCAGTTGCTGCCGAGTGCTGTTGCGGGGGCAATGTCGAGCTACGTCTCGCTGGAGGTTGATCATCAGGTCATGCAGCTGCTGAGGTGGCAGGCTGATCACTTCGTATTCGAAATGGTGATCCTGCACGCTGAGTTTGAGCAGCTCGATGTACTCCCGTTGCAACACCTGCAGCAAATTAAACAGCTGATCCTTGGCGTCCATTGAGCTGGCTTCCCAGTATCCCGTTTCGAGCCCTTCGATAAGGTCCCAAATCGCGATCAGCGCGTCACTGATGTTGATCTTGTTCATTCCTGATCCTCGCGGCGACAGTGTTGACGTCGCCCGGTTAATGTTGGAGTCAGGGTTCAGCGTAGCAGAGAAATGGGTATCAGGATGGCGACGACAATAGCAGCATCACGCCGAGTTAACCCTGACCTTCGGTTTTGGTGAAATGGCGCAGGTAGCGCTGGTTGATGTTGTCGCGGCTGAGCAGGATCAGTGCATCGGCGACATTAAAGTCCTTGTCGAGGCAGGGTTCGCCACACACCTTGACGCCAATACGCAGGTAAGCTTTTAACAGTGGTGGCACCAAGCTGGCACCATCCATATCGACATCAATACGTGGCATATGCAGGCGTGGTTCTGCCCGCATATCGGCGGGTGAGAAGTGTTTTTCTCTCAGGTAGTTAATGATGGCGATTGCTCGTGCATAGCCTTCGTTTAAGGAAATACTGGCGCAACCCATCAGGAAATCAATGTTGTGGGCTGACATGAATTGGGCAATACCAGACCACAATAATCCGATTACGGCTCCGCTGCGGAAATCGGGATCGACGCAGGTGCGGCCGATTTCCATATAGCTGTGACCTGGCTTGACGATGTTGCCGAGGTCAAATTCGGTAGCGGAATAAAAACCGCCTGCCTGAATGGCCAGTTCGTTGGTGAGAATACGGCTGTAACCGACAACACGATCGTTGTTGACGTCCTTAACAATCAGATGCAGACAGATATCATCGAAGTGATCGCGGTCAATTCCCGCTTCACCACTATCGATGTGCGCCCCCATTCCCTCGGCAAACACCCGGTAACGCAGTGCCAGTGCCTGGCGAATTTCAACGGGATCCTGAGTCACCCGGGCCACGAGTGGAGAGTCGCTGCTGACGGCGCTCTGGGGAGCAGTGGCTTGCTGCATGGTAATACCTGACTGTTGAATTAATCTGGCCGAATTTACGGCGTGCGTATGACATTTGGGTGACATGTCCGACATTCGTCCCAAGAAGCGCTATGGTATTGATATGAACTGCACTCGTGAACCGTCATTACAAAAATATTTCAGCTGCGGCCTTGTCGCGGGGGTTGCGCCTGTTCTATTGGTGCTGTTGCCCGTGCTTGGCATTGTCTGGGTCGATCGGGTGTTAGCCTGGGCCGCTCCGGCGGTTCAACCTGAACTGCTCTTCGAGGATGCGGAGGCGCTGGTAGTTCAATCTATTCCCCATGAATTATTGATCTGGGACGGTATTACCTTGCCGTTGCTGATACCGAAGACCGAGCAGTCCAGGTTGGCTCGCTGGTTGTCGGTGTTGGCAGAGGAGCGGCTGGTCAGCCGCGAGGAAAGCATTCAGATGATCGACGAAAGCAATGGCCGACGGCGTATTGCTGCGCTGTGGCAGTATCGATCTGGCCCTGGCAGCGATTGGATCGACAGTCCGGATGGGCAGCGTTTACAGTACGGCCACCCGGCTCTGAAGCGTGTGGTGTCGGTGTCTCCAGCCTATTGGGTGGATGATGCCTGGTACGCCGAGGTGTATCTGGAGTGGTACGTCGAGGCTCTGTCACCCTGGGCCAGGTTACCCTTGTTCAAACAACAGCGACTGTTCCGCCGCAGCGCTGAATCCTTCGACAAGCCATTCGCTCGTACCGTGTATCTGCAGTTTGACGAGGATGGTTGGCACTATTGGCGTGGTCATCTTGCGGCGACAGGCTGGAGTGCATTCTGAGGAGAGCCGGTTTGTCGGGTTATTCCTGGTTGGCCAGGCGGGTTCGTAGCCAGAGGCCGGGCAAGGTGCTGAGGCCCTGATCGGCAAAGCGGATGTTGCCATGTTGATCGATTACGTAGTAACTCGGATAGCCCCGGATATTGAGTTGTCTGGCAGTCTCCGCATCACCCAGCAGGGTGGTGCCAGCGTAGTGTACGGATTGGACCATATTGGCCACTTCAGACTTGTTGCGCCAGTCCAGTGCGATGGCAATGATACGGATGTCGTCGCTGTCCAGCCACTTCAGCGCAGGCATGCTGACCCGGCAGACACTGCACCATGGCGCAAACAGATACACCAGCGTGGTCTTGGGGGCCTGAGTGGCGTCGGGGAATCGCACGGGCAGGCCATCAAGGCGGGTGAGGGTCAGTGCCGGAAGGGGGGTATTGCGGTCAAGCAGGTGGCGGCTGAGCCATTGGCTCAGCAGTGTTACCACGAGGAAGGCCAGTAGCAGTTCGATCCCCCAGCGTTGCCAGCGGGGTCTGATCCGGTAGCCTTGTCGCCAGCCAGAATCAGATGGCTTTGGAGAAACGTTGTTGCTCATGCTGGTAAATGTACTCGTCGAAGGCCATGCAGGCATTACGCACTAATAATTGGCCCTTGTCACGGATAGCGACACCGCTGCCGGTAATGATCACCAGTCCGTCGTTCACCATGGGATCAAGGCGTCGCAGTGATGGCAGCAGGTAGTCGCGGCTGTTGATCTGAAACTCGGCATCAATAGCAGAGAAGTCGACGTGGAGATGACACAACAGTTCACTGATGACCCGCCGCCTGATCTGGTCGTCGCGGGTTACCTTGCAGTATTTGTTGGTTGGCAGCTGCGTTTTGTCCAGCGCTGCGGTATAGCCATCCATACTGACCTGGTTTTGCAGATAGTAGTCGCCAATCTGGCTGATGGAAGACACGCCGAATCCGAGCAGGTCACAATCGCCATGGGTGGTATAGCCCTGGAAGTTACGATGTAATTTGCCTGCAGTCTGGGCCAGCGCCAGCTCGTCATCCGGTCGGGCGAAGTGATCCATGCCAATATATTGGTAGCCCGCTGCTGTCAGGCGCTGGATACAGTGCCCCAGAATCGTCAGCTTTTCTTGTGCCGAGGGCAGATCTTCGGCATGGATGCGACGCTGTGGCTTGAAGCGCTCTGGCAAGTGGGCGTAATTAAACACCGACAGTCGATCCGGGCTCAGCTCGATCATGGTGTCCAGCGTCTGGTCGAAGCTGTCCCGTGTTTGATTGGGCAGGCCGTAGATCAAGTCAATATTGATGGAACGAAAACCCAGTACCCGTGCTTTTGCCATCACTTCCCGAATCATCTCTTCCGGCTGCAGCCGATTGACAGCTTGCTGTACCTCTGGCTGCAAATCCTGCACGCCATAACTGAGGCGGTTGAAACCCAATTGGCGTAACAGTGTCAGTGTACCGGGACGTAATTCACGCGGATCTATCTCGATGGAGTAGTCGGCGTCTTCCGAAGTGCTGAATTCAAAGGTCTCGCGCAGGAAAGAAACCAGATCCTGCAGTTGTTCGTCACTGAGGAAGGTTGGAGTACCACCCCCAAGGTGCAGTTGTTCGACTCGAGCAATACGGCCTCCCTGGTTACCACCAAGCAGGGCATGTTTACGGCGGATTTCGTCTTTCAAATATTGCAAATAAGGGGCGGCGCGACTTATGTCCTTGGTCACAATCTTGTTGCAGCCGCAGTAGTAGCAGACATGGCGACAGAAAGGGATGTGCAGGTACAACGACAGTGGCCGTTCAGGGTTGCGTTCGGCATAGGCCTGGCGTTCAAGGATGTCATTGTCGAGCGGTACAAATTCAACTGCCGTCGGGTAGGATGTGTAACGCGGTCCGGGACGGTTATAACGCTGGATCAGCAAGGGATCCCAGGAAACAGTGTGATTCATGCTGATTTTACCTCGTGATGGGCCATGCCTGCCGGGCAGCTCTGGCAGCGTGCTATTGCAGATGCATCCTGCTGCTGCCTGTTTTTGAGATCGGGTTGGCAGGTATGGGCATGGCGCTTTCGCTTGTATGTGCCATATGCTGCTATCTGAGCGAATGTTAAATAAAATGATGACGGGTCGAGTTGCCCTGCATCAAGAGAAACCTATAGTAAGGCCGTTATGCTTTGGTCTGGCCACTGCGACGTTTTACTCACTCATTTGACTTGATTTGGTATTGGTTCCCGTTAACCTTGGCGGTCAAGTTATCGGGCCGTCAGACCCTGAACATGCTTGCCGTCTTCCATTGCAACGACCAGGAGTAGTCATGCCCAAGAAGCCGTTTTCACCGGAAGAAATCGCTTGCCAGCGTGAGCGCATCATGGATAGCGCTGCTGGCGTCATGGCCGATGTCGGTTTTCATTATCTGTCCATGCGTAAGCTGGCTGCTGAGTTGGGAATGACCGCCAGCAATATTTATAATTATTTTCCCAGCAAGGAGTCCTTGCTGCTGCACATTCGTCGTCGTGGCTTCGAAATGCTGTTTCACGATACCAACCTGGCATTGATGGACAGCACCAGTTCACTTGACTCTCTGCACCGTCTGGCCCGCCAGTTGATCTGTTTTGCGCGGGATTATGCCGGTTATTATCAGCTGATGTTTCAGCCACCCCGTATTCGCCCGGGGCTGGCCGATGAGGATGACGGTCTCGCGGCTATGCAGCTGGGTCGTTTGCTGGAGGAATGGCAACGCCATGCACAGATGTTGCTGACGGATGCGATTGGCGGGCTGGCAGAGCAAAGTGATGTCGAGCGTCAGCGTATTACACTGTATTTTCTTACCGCCATTCACGGTCTGGTGGATTGTTATCAATATCAGGCGCTGCCACAGTTGCTGGAAGGTGTGGAGCTGATCCCGGAAGATATGGTGCGTACTCATACCGACTGGCTGGTCGAGGCGGTGAAAAAGCGGGTGGTCGATCTCGTCTGAGTGTTTCAGCTGCCATCCGGCGTTTTGCCTTGCAGCTGATACACCACTGCCAGAATTTCAGCAATTACCTGATACAGCGGCTCAGGGATTTCATCGCCAACCGCCATTTGCCCCAGCCAACGAGTGAGCGTGGCATTTTCATAGACCGGCACCTGATGGGCCAGCGCCAGTTCAATAATGGCCTGGGCCAGTTCGTCCTCGCCACTGGCACTGATGCGTGGGGTGCCTGTCTGCTCGGGCTGATAACTCAGTGCAATGGCCTGGTTGGCCTGCTTGAGGGAATCCGGAATACTCATGTGTGCAAATCCACCAGTCGTTGGGTAATAACGTTTTGCTGCCCGACGGGCAGTGAGCCGTGACGCACTTCCATTTGTTGTACTTCTGCTCCTAGCGCTTGCAGCCGCTGGCGTAATGGCTGCAAGGCGGCGCTTAGCATGTGCCGGGTGTGCTGTTGGGAAGACCAGAAAGTGATGTCCAGCCTGGGCCAGCCCAGCTGGATCTCCACATCCAGCGGCCCAAATTGTTCCAGTTCGAAATGTAATTTGAGCTGCCACACCGGCTGGCGTTGTGCCGCCGCTGATGGCGGGCTGTGCTGGTGTTGGGCGTTGGGGTCGTCGCTGTTATGTGTGGGTGGTGAATGTGGGCTATTGGTGCTGGCCGCTTCGCTACTGCGTGGTTCTGGCGGACGTTGCTCGGCGCTGTGGGGAGAACCGTCTTGGCGTTGCACGTCAATCCGTACCTGCTGCAAGGCCTCACCGTCCTTTAACAGCAGCAAGGTCTGCAACAAGGAACGCGGCTCGCTGGCCATGTTGAGTTGCCGGGTTTCAATACCGGCCAACAGTTGTTTCAGCGGTCGGCTGAGGGGTGTTTCTGACGCCAGCGTCCAGCTTAATGGAATGGTGCGCGAGTGGTTGCCTTCCAGATCCAGAATACTCTGTGCCAGTACGGCCTTGAGGTTGGTCAGACTCGGCGTACGGTCGCTGACATGCGCTACTGCGGCGGCCATTTGCTGGCTGTAATTCTGGCTGATCTGCTGCAACGTTTGTTGTAATGGTTGTGGTGGCTGCTTGGCTGGCTGGCTCAATGGTAAGGGGGCTGTTTGCTCTGGCGTTGTCGTGGCTGCTGGCATCTGTGGTCGCGCTGGCGATAATGCCGCCAGGCGTTGCCATAGCTGCTCGGCGATACCTGACATTTTGCCGCTGCCGCTATTATCTGAGTTGCCTGGGCTGCTCACGGCGGCGTTCAGTTTGGCTAATAGCTGGGCTTCGTGAAAAACCCCGGATTGTTGAATGGCTGTTTTGATCGCGGCGGCATCACGGCCGCCTGCCTGTGGCAGCTGGTTATGCCATTGTTGTAACAACGCTTGCGTCTGCTGACTCAAACCGGGTGTCGTGGTGCCATTGTTTGATGGGGTGTTTGATGGGGTCGTCAGAGATGGGCTGACGGGTGTGGGCAAAGGGCGGTTGCCCTTGGGTTGGGCGGAGGACGGAGTTTGTAGCAGCTGCATCAGGACGCCGATGACATTCGTGCTTGTATTGGTTGTTGTGGTTATCGGGCTGGGTATCGTGCTGCTGGCTTGATTGCTGATCGGGTACGCAGGGCTGGTCAGTGTGGCCGTCGTAGGCTGTGCCGGTTGTGAGGCGGGAGGTTGCAGGGGTAAGCGCGAGGCCAGCAGGCGGGCAATAGCCTGTTCCGGTGGGACTGATGTGGACTGGGACGGCTGGCCGCTGTGTTGTTGGGCATCCGCTTTGATCACCGTCAGTGCTGGCCCCGGTTTGAGAACCATGGTCAGGCGTGTTCCCGGTGCAAAATCCTGTTCGCTGTTCACCGTCAGCTGTTGATCCGCCACGGCCAATGTCAGGGTGTAGCGTCGGGCGGTAGTGTCGGCAGAGGGTGTGCTGGTTAATACCCGCGCCTGTATCACCGGCTCGCGCCGTGCGGGTGTCTCCAGCGCGGTACGTTGCAGTAAATCGCTTGTAATCAGCGGCCTCACGCCAGGCTCCCGTCCAGGCTTGGCTGGTAGCGCTCAGTGTCAGTGCCAATCGGGTAACACGTCGGCCTGAATCGGATCATCGGTTACCTCCCGCATAGGTTGAGGGCGCATCTGTCAATGACTGCGTGTATTAATGACTGTGCGTCGAAACGACGGCGCTGACAATCGACTCAAAATACGCATTGATAAACTCGGTTTTGCCTTGTCCTGTCATCGCTCGCTACCTTTTTGGCTGTACCCTGTTATCGGCGCTTGAGGCAGGATCTGAAGTGCGTCTGATGAATGAGACAAATTGATCGAATGACCCATCCGGTCAAGCCACAGTCTGTACGGTTTTTGTATATAATGCGCCCGCCATTATTGGCAGTGGCAACTGATTTGGCACAACTACCGGGGTTTGAATGGCGAATCGTTATAGCGATAACAGCGTGTCTCTGAGCGCAACTCAGTTGTATTGTGAGCGCGATGACCGGGTGTTGTTCGATCGTCTGAACCTGGCCGTCAATAATGGCGATTTATTACAGCTGGCCGGCCCTAATGGTGCCGGTAAAACCACCTTGTTGCGGTTGCTTGCCGGTTTGAATCGCGATTTTGACGGGGCGTTGCAGTGGCATGGCCAACCGCTATCCGTCGTTTTTTCCGATTACGCCCGTCAACGTCTGTATCTTGGCCATCTGGCAGCGATCAAGCGGGGGCTGACGCCGCTGGAAAATTTGCGCTGGCTGGTCAGCCCATGGATGTCTGCGGAATCTGCGGCGGTGATTACCGATGATGATCTCTGGCGGGCGCTGGAGGCGGTCGAACTGGGCGGCTATGAAGAGACGCCTTGTAATCAGCTGTCGGCAGGGCAGCAGCGCCGCGTCGGCTTGTCGCGTCTGGCGATTGTATCGGCACCGTTGTGGATTCTGGATGAGCCGTTTACGGCGCTGGATATTGCCGGTGTTGCCTGGCTTGAAACACAGATCCAGCAGCATGTTGCCCGCAATGGCGCGGTCATTATTACCAGTCATCATGCCTTGCAGAATATACCGTCGCTCACACGTCTGGATCTGGGTGAACTGGCGTTGGCGGGAGGACTCTCATGAGCCTGGTCGTCGCGACCATTAAGCGGGACTTGCTGCTGGCCGGGCGAAATCCCGGTGAGTGGCTCAACCCCTTGATGTTTTTTTTAATGGTGGTGGCGATGTTTCCGCTGGCGGTGGATCCGGATCCTGACTTTCTGGCGCGTATTGCCGGTGGTGTGATCTGGGTGGGTGCCTTGCTGGCGACCTTGCTGTCGCTCGATGCGCTCTACAAGGCGGATGTCGAGGACGGCACTCTGGAACAGTGGCTGGCGTCGGGTGAGTCGCTTTATCTGTTGGCACTGGCCAAGGCTCTGGTGCATTGGCTCTGCAGCGGTTTGCCGCTGACGTTGATGGCGCCGGTGTTGGGATTGATGATGGCGCTGCCTGATGACGCCTACCTGGCGATGTTGCTGAGCCTGGCAGTGGGGACGCCGATCCTGAGTTTGCTGGGGGCTGTGGGTGCGGCGTTGACCGCCGGGGTACGCAGCGGCGGATTGCTATTGAGCCTATTGATTTTGCCTATGTATGTGCCAGTTTTGATCTTTGCTGCCAGTGCGGTTTATCACGCCGGGCTGGGGATGGCATACAATGGCCAGATCGGTTTTCTGGGCGCCATGTTGGCGCTTTCTGTGTGCCTGACGCCGTTTGCTTCGGCTGCAGCACTGAAACTGAATTTGTCGCGCTAGGCGCACGTTTTTGATCGGGGATTTTATGTGGCAGTGGATTGTACGGCTGTATCACCGCCTGGGTTCGCCCAAATGGTTTTATGAACTGACATCAAAATGGATCTTCTGGCTGGTTTTGTTGTCAGTGGTGGGCGGTGTGGTCGGGCTGGTACTCGGTTTGCTGTATGCGCCAGCGGATTACCTGCAAGGCAACAGTTTTCGCATCATTTATATTCATGTTCCGGCGGCACTTGTGGCCCAGAGTGGTTTTGTCATGATGGCGCTTGCCGGGGCGGTGTTCCTGATCTGGAAAATGAAAATGGCCGCCTGGGTGGCCCGCGCAGTGGCTCCGGTAGGGGCCAGCTTTTGTCTGATTGCACTGTTTACCGGAGCGATCTGGGGTAAGCCGACCTGGGGTACCTGGTGGGTCTGGGATGCACGCTTGACCTCGATGTTAATGCTGTTGTTCCTCTACTTCGGGGTGATGGCATTGCAGCGGGCGATCGAGTCAGAAGAAGCCAGTCACAAGGCTGGCGCGATTCTGGCGCTGGTGGGGCTGGTGAACATTCCCATCATCAAATACTCGGTGGAGTGGTGGAATACCTTGCATCAACCGGCGACCTTGAAGTTGACCGAAAAACCAAGCATGCACCCGGATATGCTGATACCGCTGCTGATCATGATTTTAACCACGTATGTGCTGTTTGCCTTGCTGGTGATTTTGCGCACCCGTAATGAAATCCTCTGGCACGAGCGCAAGCGCAGCTGGGTACAGACGTTGCCGGAAATGTCGGGGGGGCGTCACTGATGGAATTTCACAGTGTCGGCGAGTTTCTCGCCATGGGCCGCCATGGCTTGTATGTCTGGCTGTCATATGGTCTGAGTGCGCTGGTGATTATCGCCAATCTGGTGCTGCCGATGATGCAGCGCCGTCGTTTGATTCGGCAACAAGGGCAGCAGTTGCGCCGCGATCGTCGTGCGCAACAGGCCAGCCACGACCGAACTGTTGTTAACGAGGAGAAAAACTGACATGCATCCACAACGAAAGAAACGGCTGACGCTGATTCTGTTTTTGGTGATCGGGTTTGGTGTTGCCGTGGGGTTGTTGATGTACTCCCTCAGCCAGAATATCAACCTGTTCCAGACACCCACCCAGATTGCCAGTGGTGACGTGCCGGTCGGCCGTACCATTCGTGCCGGTGGCCTGGTGGTCAAGGGCAGCCTGCAACGGGATGATCAGGGGCTGGCGGTGACTTTTAATGTCACCGATGGTGCGGCGACGGTGCCGATTCATTATGAAGGTATCCTGCCGGATCTGTTCCGCGAAGGGCAGGGGATTGTGGCGCTGGGCAAGCTGGATGAACATGGCGTTATCCAGGCATCCGAAGTACTGGCCAAACACGATGAAAACTACATGCCGCCCGAAGTGAAGGATGCGCTGGAGCAGGCTCACGAAGAAGGCAAACAGGCGCTGCAGGACGCGGCGTCGAAACCGGCGTCTTATTCGATCTCTGAATCGATCAAAACCGGCGGAGCGTACTGATGTTTACCGAAGCCTACGGCACCTTGTCGTCGATCCCGGAGTTTGGCCAGTTGGCGTTGATCATGGCGTTTCTGGTGGCGGTGTTGCAAACCCTGGTGCCACTGTGGGGCGTCCGTGCCGGGAATACCTTGGCGATGGCGTATGCCCGGCCACTGGCGGCGGCACAGGCGCTGTTTCTGCTGATCAGTCTGGTGACGCTGGCCTGGTGTTTTGTGGTGGATGATTTTTCTGTCACTTATGTGGCCACCAACAGTAATACTGCCTTGCCGACGCCGTTCAAGATCAGCGCGGTATGGGGTGCTCACGAAGGGTCGTTATTGCTGTGGGTCACCTTGCTGGGCTGCTGGGGCGTCGCCGTGGCGCTGTTCAGTCGTTCGTTACCGCTGGAAATGCTGGCGCGGGTGCTGGGCATCATGGGGCTGGTCTCGACCGGCTTTATTCTGTTCACATTGGAAACCTCCAACCCGTTCGCCAGAACCTTGCCGTCGGTTCCCTCTGAGGGCGGTGACCTGAATCCGCTGTTGCAGGATTTTGGTCTGATCGTCCACCCGCCCACCTTGTATATGGGCTACGTTGGCCTGTCGGTGGTGTTTGCCTTTGCCATTGCGGCTTTATTGGGGGGGCGTCTGGATGCCGCCTGGGCCCGCTGGTCGCGTCCCTGGACAACCGCTGCGTGGATTTTTCTGACCATTGGTATCGCGCTTGGCAGCTGGTGGGCCTACTACGAACTGGGCTGGGGCGGCTGGTGGTTCTGGGATCCGGTTGAGAATGCCTCGCTGATGCCCTGGCTGGTAACAACCGCTCTGATGCACTCATTGGCAGTCACCGAAAAACGTGGACTGTTTAAAAGCTGGACGGTGCTACTGGCGATCTTTGCCTTTTCGCTCAGTCTGCTGGGCACCTTCCTGGTACGTTCCGGAGTGTTGACCTCGGTTCATGCCTTTGCTTCCGATCCGGAGCGGGGTGTGTTTGTGCTGGCGCTGCTGGGGATCTGTGTCGGTGGCTCGCTGCTGATTTATGCGCTCAAAGCGCCGACTGTTGCGTCGGTGGGACGTTATGAGTGGTTGTCGCGGGAAAGCTTTTTGTTAATGAACAACCTGTTATTGCTGGTTGCTGCCTTTGCGATCCTGCTCGGCACCCTGTATCCACTGCTGATCGATTTCCTTGGTATGGGCAAGATATCGGTGGGGGCGAGCTGGTTTAACTTTATGTTTGTGCCAGTGAGTGTGGCGTTAACCCTGATTATCGGTATTGGTGCCATTTCACGCTGGAAAAAGGACCAGTTCAGCCGCCTTGGGCGGGAACTGGGTCTGGCGGCGCTGGCGGCGCTGGTACTGGGAGTGGCGACACCCTTGATTGTTTCTGGTGAATTGAATGGCAAGGTAATGCTGGGGATGGGCATTGCGATTTGGCTGGTGCTGGCCAGTCTGGCTGAAGTCTGGAAAAAATGCCGTGGCCAACTCCAACGTATTCCGTCGCTGAGCCTCAGTTTTAACGGCATGATTCTGGCGCATATCGGTGTGGCGGTCACGGTGGTCGGGGTGACCATGGTGGCCAATTACAGTCAGGAGGTGTCTGTTCGTATGGCACCGGGCGACAGTCACACGCTGGGAGACTACCGCTTTGAATTTGTCGAAGCTGGGCCGATTCGTGGCCCTAACTATCAGGCTGATGCCATTCGCTTCCGGGTCTATGACGGTGAGCGTCAGATTGGTGAGCTGATGCCGGAAAAACGGCGCTACACAGCGCGCGGCTCGGTGATGACTGAAGCCGCCATCGACGTCAGCCTGTTCCGCGATTTATACGTGTCGATGGGCGAACCGCTGGAAAACGGTGCTTGGGGGATGCGGCTACAGGTCAAACCCTTTATGCGCTGGGTCTGGCTGGGAGCAATATTCATGGCGCTGGGTGGCTTGATGGCCATGTTCGATAAACGTTATCGTCAGCCCCGACGGTTGGTACAGGATCCGTCCGCACCCAGTCAGTTGGCAACAGCGGAGGTGGCGGTATGAACCGGTTTATTCTGTTTGTCCCGTTGGTGGGCTTTACTATTTTGGCCGGGTTGTTTTTTCTCACTATCGACCGTAAGGACAAAGAGGTTCTGCCGTCGCCGTTGGTTGGCCAGCCGTTCCCTGAGTTTGAGATGATCTCGCTGGAAACCGGTGAAGTGGTTAGTCGCAAGGATTTGCTGGGCAAGCGGGCGCTGGTGAATGTCTGGGCCACCTGGTGCCCAACCTGCAAGGCTGAGCATTCCTTTCTTAACCTGCTGGCCTCCGAAGGGGTACGTATCTTTGGTATTAACTACAAGGACGAGGACAACAAGGCCAGGCAATGGCTGGCGTCCTACGGCAACCCCTATCGCTGGAACCTGTCCGATAGCGACGGCAAGCTGGGTCTGGAGCTAGGGGTTTATGGCGCACCGGAAACCTTTTTGATTGATGGCAGCGGGGTTATTCGGGGTCGCCATGTGGGCGATCTTAATGCCCGAGTCTGGGCCACCCTGAAACCTGAATTTGAGAGCCTGCCGTGATGCGCTACCCATTTCGCCACTGGCTGACAGGGTTATTGCTGCTGCTTGCTGCCGTAGCGGCTCAGGCCGTTGTTAATGGCTACCAATACCCGTTTGAAGACCCTGCCGATATTGCCCGCTTCCAGCATCTTGCCGAAGAATTACGTTGCCCCAAATGCCAGAACCAGAATCTGGCAGACTCCAATGCCCCGGTAGCTGGAGATATGCGCGAGAAGGTGTATGAACTGATGAACGAAGGTCAGAGTGATGACCAGATTGTGGGTTATCTGGTGGCCCGCTACGGCGATTTTGTCCGTTACAAACCTCCGGTTCGTGCTGAAACCTACCTGCTTTGGTTCGGCCCGTTGCTGGTGTTTTTATTGGGGCTGCTGGTGTTGAGACAGATGCGTCGTAATCAGCGCAAGGCACCGGCACCGGCACCACTAACGGACGCAGAACGTCAGCGTCTTGAACAATTAAAAGCCGCAGTGACGGCGGATTCATCGAATGACCAAAAGGCGAATAACCCATGATCTGGATGTTGTTGATCCTGTTGCTACCACTGGTGGCCTTGCTGTATCGCCCGGTGTGGTTCCGACCTGAAACCAATCAGCAAAGTGAAGAAAACCTGCGGCTGTATCAGGAACGCACCGACGAAGTAAAAAACAGCGACCTGAACGACGCCGAACAGGCGGCATTACAGCTGGAACTGGATCGTGAGTTTCTGGCCAGTGCCGATGCGCGTCAAAGCAGCGCAGACAAAACCTCTGGTAGCTGGTTGATGCTGGGCAGCGTGGCGGTGATTGCGCTGCTGGGTTCGATGCTGCTGTACAGCTTCTGGGGTTCTGACAATGCCTTGCGCGCCAGCGCCTTGCTGGACAAGGGCGAGCAGGTGGAGTTGACCATGCCGGAACGGCAGGAGTTGATACAACGACTGGCGGCAGAAGCACAGCATGATCCTGATCATTTGGAATGGGCCTATCTGAATGCACGTCTGCTCAGTGCCAGTGGCGAATATCGCCGTGCTACCGAGGCGTTTGCCAGCATTCTTGATGCTTTGCCTGACGATGCCAGCGCCGATCGTGCGGCAACCTTGACCTTGATGGCCGAAGCGCAATTTTTTGCTGCCGATCAGCAAGCCGATGAGTCCACCTATGCCTTGCTGGATGAAGCCTTGACGCTCAACCCCCAAAGCCGTCAGACGCTGGGCATGGCCGGTATTCTGGCGTTTGAACTGGGCAAGCATGAGCGCGCCATCAGCCACTGGAAAGCATTGTGGCAAGGTTTGCCGGAAGGGCCGGAATCCCAGGTGCTGGCGCAGGGAATTCATCGCGCTGCGGAACAGCTGGAGTCGCAGGAGATTACGGTTGATCTGAGCTGGCTGGAACGGGTCGGGTTAACCATCGCGGTCGACATCACTGCTGAGGCGCGGGCTGCAGTTGCACCGGATGATCTGGTGTTTGTCTTGGCCAAAGCAGTGACTGGCCCACCAATGCCCCTGGCGGTTCAGCGGCTGACAGTGGCGGATTTGCCAACACAGGTGACTCTTACCGATGCCCAGGCGATGGCACCGGGTATGACCATCAGCGGTTTTGACCAACTGACGCTGATTGCGCGTGTATCCCGCACCGGGCAACCGACCGCGCAGCCGGGGGATTGGCAAGACGAGCGCTCACCGGTCAGTAATCGTGATACTGACGTTCAGACGCTGACCATTCAAACCCGAGTCAACTGAGTAACGTTGGAAATGAAAGAGTTGGAGATAAAAAGAGAAAGAGTTGGAGATGAGAGAGCTGGGGACGACCACGGCGGGTCGTCCCCAACGGATGGTTGTTACTCCTGCAAGGCCAGCTTGAGTTCGCGGGCATCCGGCTCCAGTGTCAAGACACTAACCCGAACCGTCTGACCAATGGCCAGCGTCTGCTCGCCATTGCTGTGCGACAGGGTTTTACTGTCAAAAGCCCAGTTGCCTTTTACCTTGCGGCGGTCTATCTGCCCTTCAATCCCTGAGTCTTCAAAACGCACCATGATGTTGTTGGCGGTGGCGTACTGGATAACCGCATCAAACTGGGCTTCTGCTGGCAGGGTTTTTAACCACTGCAGCTTCAGCCAGGTATCGGTCTGATTGGCAGCGATCCGGGCTTTGGTTTGCTTGTCCTGAATGGCTGCCAGCGCCAGCGCATCCACTTCGGGGGCGGGCTGTGCGGTGAGAATCGCCGCGATCATGCGGTGCACCAGCAGATCGTTGTATTTGCGTAACGGTGACGTCATGGTGGTGTAGCGAGGGAAGCCCAGCCCCATGTGGGGTTTGTCTTCCTGAGTCAGGTTGCTGCGTTCAAGCTGGCGGCTGATGATGTCCTTGACGTTCAGTCCGCTGTCACAGGCCGCTGCCTGTTTCATCAGGCTGACGTAATCTTCCAGCGATTTGATTTTGGGTTTCTTTTCCAGCCCGAGCTGTTCCTTGAGCAGACTGGTTACATCGCCAATACGTTCGGTACGGATACCGGCATGTTCGATAAAAATGCCGCTCTCGTGCTGGCGCAGCCAATCGGCACAAAGACGGTTGCACACCAGCATGCATTCTTCGACCAGGCGTTGGGCGTCGTTGCGTTCCTGCCGCACGATGTCTTTGACCTTGCCATTTTCATCCAGTACCAGACGATAATCGGGACGGTCTTCCATCACCAGGCAGGCTGTTTTGCGCTGGCTGGCGAGTGCTCTGGTACAGTCTTTTAATGCCGCCAGCGACGGTTGCAAGGCGGCGTCGATGTCACCCTGGTGCGCGTCAGCGATAAATTCACTGACTTGCTGATAGCTGAGCTTGGCGTGGCTTTTGACGTGTGCTTGCTGCAAACCGATCAGGGTGGATTCGCCTTCCTGATTGACGGCCACTTCGGCAACCAGTGCCAGACGGGTAACCTCAGGTTGCAGGGAGCACAGCTGTTCGGACAGCGCTGCTGGCAGCATGGGAATGACCAGGTTGGCAAAGTAGGCTGAGGTCGTGCGGTCACGCGCCATCAGATCAAGTGCCGTGCCCGGTTGAATAACAGCAGCCGGATCGGCGATGGCGATGTGCAGCGTCCAGCCGTTATCGGTGACGGTCGCACAGAGGGCGTCGTCCAGATCGCGGGTGCTGGCAGAGTCGATCGTTACCAGTGGCAGCCCGGTCAGATCGACACGTCCGGCGGTGAAGCTGTCGATGCCTGCCGCAGCCAGTTCATTGGCCTGTTGTAATTCGGCTTCGGTGAACTCAGTGGCCAGATTCCATTTCTGACACATGTAGCGGGCTTCGATACCGGCATCCTGGCTACTGCCAATCACCGCATCAATTTCCGCCTGGGCGCGACCCGCAGGGTAAGGGTGTTGGGAAAGATGACCCTTGACCAGCATGCCATCTCCGGCGCTCTGGCGAGATTTGGGCGGCACAAAAATCCAGCGGTTCAAGGCTGGATGGTCGGGCTGGATAAAGTGACCCTTGCCCTTGACGATGTAAGTGCCGCAAAAATCGCTCAGTTCGGTACTGATCAGACTTTCGACAATGGCTTGAGTCTTCTTTTCGGTGACTTCCTCAACACGAAAAGCGACCTTGTCTCCCGGCAGTACCTTTTCCATTTCTTCCGGTGACATGTAGAACTGCTGGTTATCGTCCGTGACTACGAAGCCGAAGCGTCCGCCAGTCGCCCGAACCTTGCCCTCAAACCTGGGAACACTGTCGTGTATTTCCTGTTTGAGAGATTGCAGTTGTGACAACGCATTCTTATCTAGCATTCCGATCTGGCCCCGGCCGGTGAAAAAGGTCGTTGAGTTTAATGGACGCGTGCCATACAGGCCAGTAGGGAAAATTCATGCTGTCTTCAGTTCTTAACAAAGATTCACGACTATGGGTGTTTTAAGGCACTAATGGGGCGGATCACGCCTTAATTTTTATTCTGAGGTCTGAGCATGTCACATACGCCAAGTTTGAGTCGTCGTCGTTTTTTGCAATCGGTTGCTGGTACGGCCAGCGCGGTGAGCGTTCCTGCGGTTATTACCGGTTGTTTTGCCGATGATGACGACAATGAGTCCAGCCGCAACCTGACAGTGTTTGTATTCGGTCATGGGGTAGCGTCGGGCGATCCGCTGGCGGATGCGGTTATTCTCTGGACGCGTGTTACGCCAGATGAATCGGCGACGGCGGATGCCGAAGCGGAAGTGGGCTATACCCTGGCGACCGATGCGGCGATGACCGACGTTGTCGCCTCTGGCACTGTGTATACCGATGCCTCACGCGACTATACCGTCAAGGTGGATGTCACCGGTTTGTCTGCGGGCACCAGCTACTACTATCAGTTCTCTGGCAAGGATGGCGAAAGCTCGACCGTAGGCAAGACCAAAACCTTGCCAGAAGGCAGTGTCAGCAGCGTCAAGCTGGCAGTATGTTCGTGTGCCAACTTTCCTGCCGGGCTGTTTAACGTCTATCAAGAAATTGCCGACAGTGATGCCGATGCGGTTGTACACCTTGGTGACTATTTGTATGAATACGGCACCAATGAATACCCTACCGAAGATGCCGAAGGCCGTGAGCCGGAACCATCGGTAGAGATTACAACGCTGGCGCAATATCGTCAGCGTTATGCGCAATACCATATTGATGCCAACCTGCAGGCTGCGCACGCGGCGAAGCCGTTTATCTGCGTCTGGGATGACCACGAACTGGCCAACGATGCCTACAAGGACGGCGCTGAAAATCACGACGAGACGACCGAAGGGTCGTTTGCCGATCGTCGTGCGGCGGCAGAGCAGGCCTATCATGAGTGGTTGCCAATCCGTACCGGGTCAGATAATACGCATATTTACCGCGCCTTTGATTTTGGCGACCTGGTACGTCTGCATATGCTGGATACCCGTATTCTGGCCCGTAGCAAGCAGCTGGATTATACCAATTACATGACTGCCAGCGGCCTCGATACTACTGCGTTTATGACCGCGATGGCCGATACCTCGCGTGTTTTGCTGGGGGATGAGCAATCGGCCTGGTTTGGTAATAGTCTGGCGACTTCGGGGGCCACCTGGGACGTACTGGGTCAGCAAGTGTTGATGGGCCGCATGTATATTCCAGCGGATATTCTGACCGCTATGGCATCACTGGCAACGGTTGAAGATCAGCAAGCGCTGGCGACCATGCTGGAAACCTATGCGACGGCCAAGTATATGCAGAGCCTGGGTATGGATATTGATGCCGATGTTGCCGCCGCACTGGCAGTCACGGCGCCTTACAATCTGGATGCCTGGGATGGTTATGAAGTGGCGCGCCAGCTACTGTACGCGCAGATTGCGGGTCAATCCCGTGACGTTAACCTGGTTGCTCTGGCCGGTGACACTCATAATGCCTGGGCCAGCCAGTTGACTCAGGGTGACAGTGCCATCGGCGTTGAATTTGCCACCCCATCGGTAACGTCGCCAGGTCTGGAAGTGTATGCCGGGTTTGGTAGCGATGCGGCGTTGCAGGCTTCTTTCGAGTCCGCTATTACCATTCTGATTGATGACCTCAAGTATCTGAATGCCGGTAATCGTGGTTTTATGCTGGTAACGTTTACACCAGAAAAAGCCAGCTGCGACTGGGTATTTGTCGATTCCATCACCAGCTCCAGCTATATCGCCAACACCCGTAAGCGTATGCAGGTGATGGCGGGTAGCGAGCTGACTCTGGAAAATGTCGCATTGAGCTGATTTGAATCAAGGATGGCTGCTTAAAAAACACCCTGATATCAACAGATGTCGGGGTGTTTTTTATTGTTTGGCACCCGGTCTGGAGCAATACAGCAACGACGTTGCGTAGGGATCAGGGTGTCCGCTGTCGGGTTCGGTGGCATAGTGGTGTTGGCCGATGTGATCAAAGGCGGGGTGCTGAATGTCTGCTGCCCGCGATTCCGACAGCCAGACCTGCTGGCTGATCGTCATAAACTCGTCCAGCAAGGTGTGGTTGTGGTGGTCGTACAGCAGATCGGCCGCGAGCACGATATCAATACCATCAGTTCGGTGGAAATTGGTACAGAATTCCAGCTCGTTGTTATTTTGCCTCGTCTGGTTTAATTCGGCATTGGCGCGACAGGCCGCAAGCGCCTGCTGATCCAGGTCGCAGGCAATCACCCGTTTGGCTCCGGCACGAGCAGCCGCAATCGCCACCAGCCCTGATCCACAACCGAGATCCAGAACGGCCTTGTTTCTGACGAGCTGCGGGTGATCCAGAATATAACGTGCCATGGCCAGGCCGCCTGGCCAGCACACTGCCCAATAGGCCGGGTAAGCCGCGATGCGCTGTTGTTCCTCGGCAGAAAAGGGCCGATTGATGCATTCCGGCGCAACCAGCCACAGCTGCAGTTCAGGACAGGCAGCCAGATGTTGGCGGCGGACATAGCTGCCCGGCAGCATCTGTTGCAGTTGCTGGTCAAGCAGTGAATGAGCGTGATTCACCAGGGACGATCCTTCATGCCAGTAGCCATTCCAGTACTTATGCCAGTACTTATGCCCGTACTCATTCAGGCCCCTCCAAGCGCAAAACATTCGCCGGGTTTGGCAACACGATAACCGGCGGCGGCCAGTTGCTCGCCAGCGGCGGCATTGGCGTAGTGATACAGTACCAATTGCTGTCGCAGCGGCTCGGGGTACTCCCGGTCGAGGTCATCGAGGCCGGTATGGGATGGATTGGCACTTAACCCGCAATCGTGAAAGACCACTTCATTGCCGCTCAGCTGGTGGTTGAGAATCTCGGGAATCGGTCGGGTATCGCCGCTGTAAAAAAATTGTCCGGGTAAATGCAGCGCGAAAGATGATCCGGGAGCATGATGCCGGGTCGGATAGCAGCAAAATGTCATGCCTGCGTATTCAAACTGGTCGGTTACCGGTAACAACTGGAAAGATTGCCAGAAATTATGCCCACCCTCTGCCATGGTGCCGGGATAGGTGGCCAGCCGCTGATGCAAAACCGGTATCACACTGAGTGGTACAAACATGGGAATCGGTGCAAGCTGTTGCAGTCGCGCCCGTACGGTCAATATTTCCAGATCGGCGATATGATCCATATGGGCATGGGTCATAAATAGAGCGCTTGGCAGAGCCTGATAGCGTTGCTGTAGTTGTGCCAGTGTGCCCGGCCCGCAATCGATCAACAGCAAGGGCTGGCCCTGTTGTTCCAAGGTAGCGGCGGCACTGCCGAGGGCTAAATGCCCGCCGCTACCGACACCCTGAAAACAGAGGGATAGGTGATTCGGATGTGTTGTCATAGGATGCCTGTAGAAAATAGCCCTGCCTGAATACGGATACTGTTACTGGAGACTGATTATGTGGCGTCCAAAGCGTATGTCCATTCCTACTGCGGCCGAAGCACTGCCCGGCCGTGCTGAACCCTTACCGACCACCAGCCATCATTTTGTTAATGGCCATGACATTGCCGGAGAATGCCCGGAGGATCTGGCTGAATTAATGGTGGGGATGGGATGCTTCTGGGGAGCCGAGCGGGCTTTCTGGTCATTGCCGGGAGTGTATTCCACCTCGGTCGGCTATGGTGCCGGGCATACGCCCAATGCCAGCTATGAAGAGGTTTGCAGCGGTTTAACCGGTCACAACGAGCTGGTGCGTATCTGGTATGACCCGCAGCAAACGTCATTACCGCAACTACTCACTGTATTTTGGGAAAAACATGACCCTTGCCAGGGCATGCGCCAGGGTAACGATATTGGCACCCAGTACCGTTCAGGGATCTATCTGACCAATGCGGAAGATATGGCGCTGGCGGAGCAGAGTCGGGATCAATACCAACAGTGCCTGACTGCCGCAGGCATGCCCGAAATAACTACCGAGATACTGCTGGGCATTCGTTATTACATGGCCGAAGGCTATCACCAGCAATATCTGGCTAAAAATCCCGGTGGGTATTGTGGGCTGGGTGGTTGTGGTGTCGTCTTCGCAGACGCCGTGTCAGAGCAAAAATAACCACGCTATCCATTCCGCCAGCTGCGATCTGCCGTGACCAATACCGCCCTGTCCCTAGGCTCTGGCCGTTGCGGTATGGTATTGGTTGGATTATCCGTAATAATCGCGTGTTAGACTGGTCGCCAATGTTACCAAGGGATGACCGTTTAGTGCGCGCTATCGCTGTATTTCAGTTGAAAGGCGGGGTGGGGAAAACCACCTCCGCCGTCAACCTGGCCGCATTGGCTGCCAGTAACTCCATTCGTACCCTGCTCTGGGATCTGGATCCCCAGGGGGCTGCGACCTGGATACTGGGGGTTGAGCCGGATCGCAAGCAAGACAAGGTCTGGAGTGAAGGCAAGCCCATTGGCCGCTATATTTACCCGACCCAGTACGATCGTCTGGATGTGCTGGCGGCTGATATCTCGTTACGCAAGTTTCACCAGAGTGTTGCCGACAAGCGTACCGCCAGGGATTTGACCACCGATGCCATCAGCATGCTGGGAGAAGACTATGAACTGGTGGTGATTGATTGCCCGCCAGTACTGTCGCCGCAGATTGAGGGTGTCTTGCAGGCCGTGGATAAAATTCTGGTACCGATAGAACCTTCGTTGCTGTCCATTCGGGCCTACGAGCAGTCCAAACAACAGCTCGACTGGGTCAAAAGCAAGCAGTGGATGCCCTTTGTGACTCTGATTGATCGTCGCAAGAGTGCGCACGTCAAATGGGCTGCAGAAGTAGCGCCAAAAATTCGCGAGTTATTACCCGTGTTTATCGGCCACTCTGCCAGTGCTGAGCGGATGCTGGAATTACGCAGTCCGATCGTGGTCTGTCAGCCCCATGTTCCCCTGTCCCGTAATTACCGGGCGTTGTGGGCTGCAGTAAAAGAGCAGTTGAAACTTTGAGCCAGGTGCTCTGATTCAGGCGCTCTGGCTCAGGTCGCTGGCTTGCACCTGCGGATAGGCAATAAAAACGGCCCAGGCGATGGCAGTGGCATAACAGAGGTTGGTTTTTAATTCGCTGTGAGGATTAACCAAAAATTGCCGCTGGGAAGCCAGTCCACGAATCAGGCTGGCCTGATCCGGATCAAAGGCAAGATATTGATCCCAGACTTTCTGATGAATATCGGCATCCAGCGGATACAGCGAGCAGTCTTCGCAAGCATTGACCTGGCTGTGTTCCTGTTTTTGCGCCAGAGCAATCAGCAGGTTTTCCGCAGTGCCGGTATAACAGCCCAGATAGTCCAGTGTTGGGCGAATAATGGTGTCTCTGAGCTCGTGAGGCATAAGCTTCATCGCTCACCCTCCTGTCGTTTTGGTTAGGTTGTATACCCTTAGGAATAGCACACTGGGCGTTATTGACTGGTTTGTTTGAACGGTCGTTGGCCAGTGATGACGGGGTATTGGTTGATTTCTGTGACACTTGTATCAGTTGCAAAAAGAACGCCATTATTCTTGCTGGGAGGGAAATTGATGCAATTAACGCCCATATCGTATTGTGGCTACCGCTGCGCTGTGGCGGATTACGTTGGGCGGGTCGATTTCTGACCGTCGACGTTATAAATATTGTCAGAAATTTGACGGTTGGCGGTTTGTTTACGAATGGATAATTGGCTGGTGATGGTATTGCCGTGTCGATATCCCGCCGTCCACTGGGCGCGGATGGTCGCTGGTGGGGATATTTGCGAATTATTCTCCGTGTTTTTATTTTAAATTATTCTTAAAAACCAAATTTAAATGAAAAAATATTCACCCCGTGACTCTTTTTCAGGCTCGCTTCCCGGTTCATGTCAGAAATTATCTTCGCCAGGCTGGTTTGATACCCACTGTCATTTTGATTTTCCGGCATTTGATCCAGATCGGCGAGCGGTATGGCAGCACTGCGAAACACTGGGTATCTCCGGTTTGATTGTGCCAGGTGTCTGCCGCGAGCAAGGCGAACGTCTGGCATCGTTCTGCGCCGGGCAGCCATGGTTTTTTGCACTGGGGTTACATCCCTGTTTTAGCGAGCGGCACCGTATGGCCGATCTCGACTGGCTGGAGCAGGTATTATCTACGTCAGAATGTGTCGCGGTGGGGGAGTTTGGCCTGCATTTTAGCCGCCCTGTCGATCTGGCGGTGCGTCAGCAACAGCGCCAGCTGTTTGATGCGCAAATACAGTTGGCGCAACAGCACAAACTGCCGGTTATTCTGCACGGCGTGGGAGCGCACGATGAGATTATCCAGGCGTTGCGACTGGCCCGGTTTGACGGTGGTGGTGTCGTGCATGCCTTCAGTGGCAGTGAACAGCAGGCGCGGCAATACCTGGATCTGGGTTTTTGTCTGGGTCTGGGAGGATTATTACTGCGGCCTAATGCCCACCGCTTGCGTCGCACGGTTCAACAGCTGCCGCTGGAAGCCTGGCTGCTGGAAACCGATGCACCGGATATGACGCCCGCGATCGCGGCGTCACGGCGCAACTCGCCCGTTTTCCTGCCGTTGGTGGGGGTGGCACTGGCGCGGATCAAACAGCTGACTCCGGCAGCGCTGCAAGCCTGCCAGGCCGATAGTATTCGCAAGCTATTCTTCCCCTTGTCAGACCATCCTATATAACAGAAAGCTGAGAATGACCTTCAATACCGAACATTCTGGAATGGATGTCACTCGAAAGTATGATTAAAGCCTGGCTGTTGTTTTTGGTAACAAGCCAGAGTTGTTGCCTTTTGTAAGGTGAAATTGATCCCAGGTAACGCGCTCATTATTCTTCCCGGTTGAGATAACAATAAAAATTATGTGGTTGAACATTCAACTGCGGCAACACCGGGTAGGCAAAAAGACATGAAAATAATCAGTGCTGCTTTTTTGATGATAAGCGCGGCAATGTCGTCCTGGGCGGAATTACCTGCCAGCGAGATTGAACGATTACAGCAGGATTTAACCCCATTGGGTGCTGAGCGTGCCGGTAATGGTAAAGCGATACCGGCCTGGACGGGGGGCTTGCCACAAAATAAAGGCCCCTGGGAAAGCGGATTTCATCTTGACCCTTATGCCGGAGAACAGGCCTTATTTCGTATTGAAGCCAGTAACCTGGAAGCACATAAGGCGCAATTGACCGCAGGACAGCGCCAGCTGCTGATGCGGTTTCCGGATATGTACCTGAATGTGTATCCGAGTCATCGTTCTGCGTCTTACCCGGATTATGTTTACGAGGCGATCAGAACCAACGCTGCTACCGCCAAATTGTTGCCTTATGGCTCGGGTGTCACCGGCGCAGTCATGAGTTCGCCCTTTCCGATTCCCGCCAATGGACTGGAAGTGCTCTGGAACCATACGCTCAGATTTCGGGGCCAGACGGTATCCTACGAAGCGGTCAGCTCACTGATAACGGCGTCGGGCCAGCGGATGGATACCCTGCGGGAGTACAACTACTACTTCAAATACAGCGAGTCTGGCCTCCAGCCATCGGCGCTGGATAACAAGGTGTTTCTGTTAACGCGGGAGACTTTGGCCCCAGCGCACCAGGCGGGCAGCCTGACGCTGGTACATGAAACGCTGGATCAGATGCGCTCGCCCCGTAAATCCTGGATTTATACGCCGGGTGCCCGGCGCTTGCGTCGTACTCCAGATCTGGCGCACGACACACCGGATGTGAACAGTCAGTCACTCCGTACCATTGACCAGGTCGATATGTATAACGGTGCGCCGGATTATTACGACTGGACATTGATCGGCAAACAGGAAATCTATATTCCCTACAATGCTTATCCGGTGCATCAGGGGAACCTGCGACTGGACGATATATTACAAAAACACCATCTGAATCCGGCCTTGTTGCGCTACGAGCTGCACCGTGTGTGGGTGATTGAAGCCACTTTGCGGGTAGGGTTCAGTCATCGTTACAGCAAGCGCCGCTATTACCTGGATGAAGACTCCTGGTCGATTGTGTATGCCGAAGAATACGATCATCACGGGTTACTGGTGCAGGTGACAGAAGGCCATCTGATCAACTATTACGACCTGCAAATGATGATGACTACACTGGAAGTGACCTATGATTTTCCCTCCGGGCGTTATTATGTCGAAGGTCTGGATAACGAACGCGAACGCAGTTTCCGCTTCTTTGATACCGGTTTGAGTGAAAACGATTTTTCCACCAATGCCGTCCGCCGCCAGGCCAAACGCTGACAGGCTGATAACAGGCCGCTACACTGCGGCCTGATCTTTAGGGATGTGCTCCGTTGGCTGTCTTTTTTTTGCTCACACCGATGTTCCGTTTGGTGCTCAGGTTGCTGCTGCCACAGTGGCAACGCCGCCGTTACCTGTTGCTTTATCCGTTGCTGTGGTTCTCCCTGACGGGGGGGCTGGTGTTGGCGGATGCCGAGCTGCCGGATAATTTTGCCGAGCTGTCGGACGATGTACAGTCCGTCATTCTGGAATTCATGTTTTTCCCGGAACAGGCCAACCAGGTCTGGGGTAACGATCTGGCGGTGTCGGGCGTTCGCTCGCTGGTGAAATACCTGGACGATTTCCATACCCAGGTACGCATCGACTTTGATGTGGGCACGATTCATATCGAAAGTCGCGGCAGTCACACACCGCTTCAAGCGCTGCGACATGCCATTGAAGCCACCTTGCTGACCCCCGCCGATCCTGCTGCTGTCGACTTGCTGACCGCAGCGGATTTCGGCCTGACGGGAACCCCCTTTCTGGCTGGCAAGGTACAAGATCAGGAAGGCAAATCGGTCGAGTTTCCCTGGCGTGCCCGGCGTTATGCCGAATATCTGGTGGCGCACCAGCTGCAACACACGGGCAGTCGCTACTGGGTTTCGATTCCCATGGTTCGGCAATTTCGTCAGGTCAGTGCACAGCAGTACGGTGAACTGGTGCATCAGGCAGCAAATCGTTATGGCATTCCTGCTGCCCTGATTCTGGCCATTATTGAAACCGAAAGCAGTTTTAACCCCTTTGCCGTCTCTCCCGTGGGGGCCTATGGTTTGATGCAGGTGATGAGTCGTACGGCGGGTCAGGATGTCTATGACAAAATCTATCAGCGCAGTGGTCGACCCGGTCGTGATGTGCTCTTTCGTCCAGAGCAGAACATTGATATCGGCACAGCGTATTTGTCTATTTTACGGGATCGCTATTTGCGCGGCATACAGGATGCCCAAAAGCAGCTCTACTGCATGATCGCATCCTATAACGGCGGTGCCGGTAATCTGTTGAAAACCTTTCATCGCGATCGTCAAAAAGCCATTGCCCGCATTAACGCCATGTCTGCCAATCAGGTTTATCGCACCATCCTGTCGAGTCATCCGAGCCAGGAATCGCGTAACTACCTTAAAAAAGTCTCAGCGGCACAGCAACGCTACGGCGGTGGGACGTGAATCCCCTTCATCCTCAGCCACCAGAGGCGCTGTTGGCGGGTCTGCAACAACATGCAGTCTGGGCTGACGCCGGACTGGCGCTGGTGCCGCTGGAGCATGATATTCGCCTCTGGCTACTGGCAGTGAATGAACAGCGGCTGTTTGATGCTACAGAGATTGCAGCCCTGTGGCGTTACATGCCCTACTGGGCATTTGCCTGGGCAGGGGGCAGGGCAATGTCATCCTTTCTGGTGCAACAGCCGTACCGGGTTGCAGGCAAACGGGTGCTGGATATCGGCTGTGGTGGAGGTATTGCAGCGCTACAGGCCGCTCGCCAAGGCGCGAGTATGGTGGGGGTCTGTGATATTGATCCGCTGGCGACCCTGGCAGCACAGCACAACGCCAGCCTGAACGGCGTGGTCGTCGAGGTTGTTCGTGCCGGAGACTGGGGTGATTTTGATGTGTTTCTGGCGGGCGATCTGCTCTACGACCCGGCGAGTCACCCTCTGTTAGCCGAGCTGCAGGCCAATATTTCGGCAGGGCTAACGGCTGAACCCGCTGCTGCCCTGCGTCATTTCTTCCCGTCTTCAGCGGCTGCAGCCCAGGACTCCGGGCTATTTGCTACCTTACCGGCCATCGGTGATTTTGATCAGCAGGTTTTGATTGAAATCCACGCCATGCCACACTCGCCTTGATCTGGCTGTGATAATCTCGCGGCTTTAGAACAGCTATCAGAAAAAATAAACGGAGATTATTGTATGCGTCGTGTGATGACACTGGTTGCCATGCTGGCAACATCCCCGGCATGGGCCCTGACTGCGACAGAGCTGGATGTGTGGATTAACTCCATGCCACAGATACAAGGCTGGCTGGATCAGCATGAAGATGCCATGCCAAAAACCAGCGCTTCCATGGAACAAGGCATGGCCGCGATGTTTCAGGACGGTATCAAAAGTCTGAAAACCTCAGGCCTCTACAGCGAGTTTGGTCGAAAGGTATCCGCTGCCGGATTTGACAGTGTGGAGCAATGGACAAGGGTAACAACCGAAGTCAGTCTGGGCATGCTGGCCGTGGAAATGAGTGAGCAGGGCGGCAGCCGTGATCAAGTAAAGCAACAACTGGCCCAGCTGCAACAAATGCGCAACGCCGGTGGCATGCCAGCAGAACAGCTGGATGCCATGGAAACCATGATGCGGGGCACGTTGAAAATGATGGATGAAATGGAAGCGGTTGATGCAGCCGACAAGACACTGGTGAGCGGCCGTATGGCGGAACTGCGTCAGTTAATGCAATAACGTAACGGCATCTGAGTGTGAGTGCCTGTTACCATAGCTACCATAGCTACCATAGCTACCATAGCGGTAACGCACTCTAATTCACCCTGACGCTCTTGTAGCGACAGTCCGGCTGCAAACAAACCCAGCCGGGTGTCGGAGCGCGTCAGAGCGACGTTTTCGTCAGGTCAGTAAAACCCCATATTCGATTCCAGCGCCGACATGCTGGAGACCGCAGCGACGGCCTGATTGCGCCACTGACGCCGGAAGGCTGCCGGTGTTTGCCCTGTCCACTGTTTGAACGCCCGTTCGAAACCTCGGCGATCAGAAAATCCCAGCTCGTTGGCCAACTGTTGCACATCCTTGCTGGTACGCTTCAGCGCAGCGGCTGCCCGAACCAGACGGCAGTGTTTGCTCAATTCCGAAAACTGGCTGCCTTCTTCCTGCAATCGTCGGGTCAGGGTTCGTGCGCTGGTGCCCAACAAATCGGCGACAGCTTCCTTGGTCATCGGCAGACAGGTCGGCCAGTAATAAAGGATATGGCGTAACTTGCGACTGAATGGGCGTTCGGTGTCTTCCGAGCGCCAAGGCACTTCAGCACCTTCCAGCATGGTTTCCAGGAAAGGCATGGCCTTTTTCATCGACTTGTCGAGATAGTCGCTGGAGAAACTGATCCAATTACAGCTTTCGCCATAACGTACAGGCACCCCAAAGTAGCGGTCGAGTTGTTCCCGATACTGTGGTGGTGGCTGCTGAAAGCCAATGCCTGTGATGTTGTAAAACCCGTTCCCCAGCCGGGAGCCGACATCATGAATGCCAGCGGCAACCAGTTCGGCACGGGTTTGACGCGCATGCGGTGTTCCATCGCTCACATAAAACACGACTTTGACCGCCTGTTGGCCAATAAATACATCGGGGGGATGACTGTCGCTGATCAGCGGATAATAACGCCGCAGTTGTGACAGCGCATCGCGACCGGTGCGACATTCACTGAGCAAATACGCTAGCAGTCGAAATCGTCGCCAATCCAACCGGCTCCCCATCATGACGCCAATAGCAGGCGTTTTCAGGGACTGACCGGCCTGTTCGATGATGCGATCAAACACAGGCACAGGAAATTGATGTTGGCTGTTACCCCAGTCCTGAGCCAGCTCAGGAAGCTCGTCAGGACTCAATCCCCGCTCACGCATGAGCTGAAAAAGGGGGTGCAACGCCGCCGACGTCAATGTCGGAGTAAGATAAGCACTCATAAATAATGTCATTGTTGTTATTTTTGTTACAGACAACGTATCACCACCGCTGCTTTCAGACCAGCCCCCAAGAGTATTTTTTAATCAGTAGCGGATATTGAACGGTAGACCCTGCTTTATTTGTGAACGTGACTTGACAGTCGAAGGTGTCGTCCGTAGTATATGCAACCTCTGACGCGGGATGGAGCAGTCTGGTAGCTCGTCGGGCTCATAACCCGAAGGTCGTAGGTTCGAATCCTGCTCCCGCAACCAATTTCCAACGTAGTGCGGTTTAGGTCAGAGAAGCAAGATGATGTCGCGGGATGGAGCAGTCTGGTAGCTCGTCGGGCTCATAACCCGAAGGTCGTAGGTTCGAATCCTGCTCCCGCAACCATTTCCAATTAAACCAGCCAAGTGCTGGTTTTTTTGTGCCTGAAATTCGCTCGTTCTCGTCGCCTCAACGTAAATACCTCTGGCTCTGAATCAAAAAACGTACGCCAAGCTGAATGATTTTAATCCCCACCGCTGTTTTTCGGTGAGCATCCGGGTTTGAACGATTATTACCCTGCGAGACAACCTCCACTGCGAGACAACCCCCACTGGTTGGGGGCAGAATAGACAGCAACCCCATGCAGGGAAGTGAATGGTGCTGGTTCATGCCGCTTCTCTGTGCAGCCCAAGGAATCGCCTTCATGGCCCGCAAGCCCGCTAAAAAAGACGCCTCGAAAACCCAATCCTTTGAACAAACGCTCTGGGCCACCGCCGACAAACTGCGCGGTAGCGTTGAATCGTCAGAATACAAACACGTGGTGCTGTCGCTGATCTTCCTCAAATTCATCAGCGATAAATTCAATCAGCGCAAGCAGCAACTGATAAACGAAGGACAGGGCGACTATGTCAACATGGTGGAGTTTTACACCATGACCAACACCTTCTACCTGCCGGAAAACAGCCGCTGGGAGTACATCGCCCAACACGCCAAGCAGGACGACATCGCGGTAAAAATCGACACCGCCCTGTACATCATCGAGAAAAACAACCCATCCCTGCGCGGTGCGCTGCCGGATAACTACTTCTCGCGCCTTGGCCTCGACGTCAGCAAGCTGGCGGCGCTGATCGACGGCATCAACAATATCGACACTATTGTTCAGGCCGTGGGGGCTGATGGTGAAGACAGTGCCGACAGCGCAGCTCAAAAAGCCGCCAGCGAAGAAGACATCGTCGGTCGCGTTTACGAATACTTCCTCGGCAACTTCGCCGCCACTGAAGGCAAAGGCGGCGGCGAGTTTTACACCCCCAAATGCGTGGTTAACCTGCTGGCCGAAATGATCGAGCCGTATCATGGCAAAATCTATGACCCCTGCTGCGGCTCCGGCGGCATGTTTGTACAGTCGATCAAATTTGTTGAAAGCCATCAGGGCAACAAAAAAAACATCTCTATCTACGGTCAGGAACAAACCAGCACCACCTACAAGCTGGCCAAGATGAACCTGGCGATTCGTGGCATCAGCGCCAACCTCGGCGACGTGCCTGCCGACACCTTCTTTAAAGACCAGCACCCGGATTTAAAAGCCGACTTTATCATCGCCAACCCGCCGTTTAACCTGAAGGAATGGCGCGGCCCCGACGAACTCACCGACGACCCGCGCTGGGCCGGTTACGACACTCCGCCCACCGGCAACGCCAACTACGGCTGGATTTTGCACATGATCAGCAAGCTCAGCGACAATGGCGTCGCGGGCTTTGTACTGGCCAACGGCTCCATGAGCACCAACACCAAGGGCGAAGGCCAGATTCGCCAACAGATGATCAACAACGACCTGGTCGACTGCATGATCGCCCTGCCGGGCCAACTGTTCTACACCACCCAGATTCCGGTGTGTCTGTGGTTTTTAACCAAAAACAAAAAAGCTCAGACCTTCAGCGACGGCCGCAAGCAACACCGCAACCGCGAAGGAGAAACCCTGTTTATCGACGCCCGCAACATGGGCAGCATGGTCGACCGCACCCATAAGGAACTGACCTCTGGCGGTGAAGAGAGCGATATCGCCAGAATTGCCCGCACCTATCATGCGTGGCGCGGTGAACCCGTCAGCCCGGAAGGTTCAGGTGAGGCAGAAAACGGCTATGAAGACCTGGCGGGATTCTGTAAAAGCGCCACCCTCGACGACATCAAAGCCAACGACTACGTCTTAACACCGGGCCGTTACGTCGGTGCGGCGGAAGTGGAAGACGACGGCGAACTGTTTGAAGAAAAAATGCAGCAACTGACCCAAACCCTGTTCCAGCAGATGGCAGAAGCGCAGACGCTGGACAGCACCATCAAACAGAATCTGGTTAATCTGGGTTTTGGCCCTAACGCTCAGGAGGCACCATGATCGATACCGAGTTTTACCTGCGCTGTATTAAAACGCTGGAGCAAGCCTGTGCCCTGCTGCAAAAAGCCGAACCCGACAGTATCGAATACGAGCTGTACCGGTCTGCCTGTGTCAAAGAGTTCGAAATCATTCTGGAGCAGTCCGGCAAGTTGCTGAAAAAATGCCTGCGCGCCTACAAACACAGCGCCCGTGAAGCCGACAAACTGACCTTTAAAGACATCTTCCGCCACGCAGCCCATCACGGCCTGATCAGCCTGGAAGAAACCGAACGCTGGCTGCAATACCGCGATAACCGCAACAACACCGCCCACGATTACGGCGTTAACTTCGCCCAGAAAACCCTGGTGTTACTGCCTCAATTCATTACCGACGCCAGCCGTCTGCAACAGGTGATCAGCCAGCACTCCCATGATTGATTTACGCCCACAAGATCGCCAGCTGATTGAACAACTGGCCCGCGAACATTTACCGAGCGGCAGCCAGCTCTGGCTGTTTGGCAGCCGGGTAAAAGGCACTGCCCACGAAAGCAGCGATGTCGACATGGTGGTGTTCCCGCAAAACGAACAGGACGCCGCCAGCGCCACCCTCGACTTTCAGCAAGCGCTGCAAGACTCCAACCTGCCGCTGATTACCCAGGTGTTTTACTGGCCGCAACTGCCGCAACGCTTTCAGCAGAATATCCAGCAGGCCTATGAAGTATTGGTGGAGGTCGGGAAATGAGGATAACCGCAGAAATGATTGCACAAACCCTGTTTCAGCAGATGGCCGAAGCGCAAGCGCTGGATGCCGTGATTAAACAAAACCTGAAGGGGCTGGGTTATGGGGAGTGAGTGGGTTCAAACCAGCGTTGGTGATTTCCTCGAAGAACACGGTGGGGAAATTAAAACAGGGCCATTTGGAACGAAGTTAAAAGCTTCTGAATATTCTGAAGTCGGCGTTCCTGTTATCTCTGTTGGTGAAGTGCAACTTGGTCGTCTCACTTTGCATGAACGAACGCCGAAGGTGGATGTTGACGTGACAGCTCGCATGCCTGAGTACCTTCTGGAAACCGGAGATATTGTTTTTGGTCGAAAAGGAGCTGTAGAGCGTTCGGCCAGAGTTCGTAGTGAAGAGGACGGTTGGTTTCTCGGTTCAGATGGAATTCGTCTGCGCTTGCCAGATTGCTGTGATAGCAGGTTTATTGCTTATTCATTCCTGACTACGGCACACAAACAGTGGATGGTACAACATGCCGCTGGTACTACGATGGCGTCTTTGAATGAAAAGATTATTCGCCTGATCCCACTGTCGTTGCCGCCTTTACCTATTCAAAAAGCGATTGCAGATAATTTAGAAGTCATCGACAACAAAATCGCCCTTAACCGCCAGATCAATACCACGCTGGAGTCGATGGCGCAGGCGTTATTTAAAAGCTGGTTTGTGGATTTTGACCCGGTGATCGACAACGCCCTCGCCGCCGGAAGTGAAATCCCCGACGAGCTGCAAGCCCGCGCCGACCGCCGCAGCGCTTTGCTCAGTGCCAACACGGCAACCACCGCCGCCCGCCTGCCGCAGGACATTCAACAGCTCTTCCCCGACCGCTTTGTCTTGACCGAAGATATGGGCTGGGTGCCGGAAGGGTGGGAGTCTAGTTGTGTCGGTGCAGAATTTGACGTGACGATGGGACAGTCCCCCCCTGGCCATACCTATAACGAAAACGGAGATGGGTTACCGTTCTTTCAGGGTAGGGCTGATTTTGGCTTCAGATACCCGTCCAACCGTATCTATTGTTCTGAGCCAAAAAGGTTGGCCAAAAAAGCAGATACTTTGGTGAGTGTGCGTGCGCCTGTTGGTGATGTGAATATGGCTTCAGAAGAATGTTGTATCGGTCGCGGAGTTGCTGCTGTTAGACATCTATCAGGTTCCTGTTCATATACCTATTACTCTATGGCTCAGCTTAGAGAGCATTTTAAAGTTTATGAGGGTGAAGGAACTGTATTTGGCAGTATCAACCAGCAAGGCTTTAAGGCGTTACCAGTGCTGACAGTTCCAGAGCAATTAGTAAGTTGTTTTGATCGTATCTCAGGTGGTCTGGACAAAAAGATCGAGTTGAATACACAGGGTATCAACTCACTCGCCAACCTCCGCGACTCTCTGCTCCCCAAACTGCTCTCCGGCCAGTTATCCATCCCGGAGGCAGAGCAAGCGTTAGATAAGGTGAATTAACCGTCTGTGGGTCGGGCAACTGTCGCACCTGTTGAAAAACACTGGTGCGACAGTTCGCAGGCAAGCCTGCTCCTACATGTAGGAGAAGCCGGGACGCGCAGTCTTGCGTCCGATTGTGGAAACACCGCGTGTCGGATGGCGCAGGCTTATCCGACCTACCGTCTGATAAACACAAGAGGACACAGATTCATGAGTGATTCGGAGCTGGACGAGCAAGGACGCGGTGAGTTTATTCTCTACACCACAGAGGATGGCTCTACGCGGGTGGAGTGCCGTTTTGAAGACAACACGATTTGGCTGTCTCAAGCCCTGATTGCTCAACTGTATGACCGTTCTAAAAAGACCATCAGCGAACATTTGGTCAACCTTTTCGATGAGGGCGAGCTGATGGCCGATTCAGTTGTCCGGAATTTCCGGACAACTGCCGCAGACGGCAAGCTGTACGATGTTAAGCCAGTAGGGTGCGCACTGCGCACCAATAAACGGCGCTATCAGGTTTGGCAGGCGTTGCATCCGCGCAATGTCGTGATAACGTGATTTCAACGTATCAAATGTGCGCCCGGATACGGCAGGGCGCTTAACCAAAAGGAATCAGGGATGAGCTTTACTGAAGCCAGACTGGAACAGGCCATTATCGACTTACTCGGGCAGCAGGGTTTCCCCTATGTGCCGGGCGGCACGTTAATCCGCAGTCAATCCGAGGTGCTGATCAAGGAGGATTTTCGGGCATATCTGGGCAAGCGTTACGCCGCTGATGGCATTACTGGCGCGGAAATCGACTCGGTGATCAACCGGCTGGAACGTTTGCCCTCTGCGGATTTATACGATTCCAACCGCAGTATTCACAAGCTGGTTTCAGACGGTTTTTTGCTGAAGCGGGAAGATCGCTCGAAGAAAGATCTGTATGTGCAGCTGATCACTCCTTCACCTTCTGGCGATAAGTCGCCCGCTGAAGGCTCTTCCCGCCTGCCAGAACAGCGTATCCCTGAAGACGGCGAAAACCGTTATGAGTTGGCAGCGGTGGCGGATTCCGCTGCCGGTTACGGCGACGGCAATATTTATAAAGTCGTGAACCAGCTGGAGATCGAGGGCAAGGAGCTGCGTATCCCCGATGCCATTGTGTATATCAATGGTCTGCCATTGGTGGTGTTCGAGTTCAAAAGCGCGATTCGCCTGGAAGCGACCATTCACGATGCCTACGTACAGCTCACTAGCCGTTACGCCCGCGATATTCCCGAGCTGATGAAGTACAACGCCGTATGTGTGATCAGTGATGGCGTTAACTCGCGCATGGGCTCGCTGTTTGCGCCGTATGAGTTTTTCTACACCTGGCGCAAGGTCAGCGGCAACGAGACCATCGAGCAGGACGGCATCAACGCCCTGCACACCATGATGCAGGGGTTGTTCGACAAAACCCGCCTGCGCGAGGTGATTCGCCACTTTATTTATTTTCCGGATGTGTCGAAGCGCGAAGACAAGATCATCTGCCGTTATCCGCAGTTTTACGCCGCCAACAAGCTGTACCAAAACATTCTGGCGCATCGCAAAGTGCCGGATGGTCAGGGTGGTATTCGTGGGGGCGACGGCAAGGGCGGCACCTACTTTGGTGCCACCGGCTGCGGCAAAAGCTACACCATGCTGTTTTTAACCCGGCTGCTGATGAAAAGCGTCGAGTTCGAAAGCCCGACCATTGTGCTGATTACCGACCGCACCGATCTGGATGATCAGTTGTCGGGGCAGTTTGTGAACGCCAAGCAGTACATCGGCGACAACACCGTGGTGAGTGTGGAAAGCCGCGCCGACCTGCGCGAAAAGCTCAAGGGCCGTAACAGCGGCGGTGTGTTCCTGACCACCATTCACAAGTTCAGCGAAGACATCGAGCTGCTGACTGAGCGCAGCAATGTGATCTGTATTTCCGACGAAGCCCACCGCAGCCAGGTGAATCTGGAGCAGAAAATACGAGTGACGGAGCAGGGCGTAAAACGCACGTATGGCTTTGCCAAATACCTGCACGACTCGTTGCCCAATGCCACCTTTGTCGGCTTTACCGGTACGCCAATCGACGCCACGCTGGATGTGTTCGGTGACGTGATCGACAGCTACACCATGACCGAGTCGGTGAAAGACGAGATCACTGTGCGCATCGTCTACGAGGGCCGCGCCGCCAAGGTGGTGCTGGACAACAACAAGCTGCAAGAGATCGAGGCGTACTACAAGGAGTGCGCCGACGAAGGCAGCTCCGACTACGCCATCGAGGAAAGCAAAAAAGCCAGCGCCCATATGAACGTCATTCTCGGCGACCCCGACCGCATCCAGGCGCTGGCCAAAGACTTTGTTCACCACTATGAACAACGCATCGAAGAAGGCGCAACCCTGAAGGGTAAAGCCATGTTTGTGTGCAGCAGCCGCGAGATTGCCTACCGCTTCTGGCAGGAAGTGACCGACCTGCGCCCGCAATGGAACGAAATGCTGATTGCTGAAGAGAACGACAAGCTGTCGGAGAAGGAAAAACAGGACATCAAACCGATGGAACGGATCAAGATGATCATGACTCGTGGCAAGGATGACCCGGCAGCGCTTTATGAAATGCTCGGCACCAAGGAGTATCGCGAGATGCTCAGTCGCCAGTTCAAAAAGGCGGAATCCAATTTCAAAATTGCCATTGTGGTGGATATGTGGCTGACCGGCTTCGACGTGCCGTTCCTCGATACCATCTACATCGACAAACCAATCCAGCGCCACAACCTGATCCAGACCATCTCGCGGGTGAACCGCAAGTTTGAAGGCAAAGAGAAAGGCCTGGTGGTGGATTACATCGGCATCAAAAAGCAGATGAACTTGGCGTTGGCGCACTACAACAAGGCCGACCAGCAGAACATCGAAGAAATACAGCAGTCGGTGATTGTGGTGAAAGACCACCTCGACCTGCTGGGCAAGATTTTCCACAAGTTCGACACCACGCCGTACTTCAGCGGCAGCCCGCTGGAGCAGCTTAACTGCCTGAATATGGCCGCTGAGTTTGTGCAGATCACCGACAAGATCGAAAAGCGTTTTATGGCACTGGTGAAACGCCTGAAAGCGGCGTTTGATATTTGCAGTGGCTCGGAATCCATCAACCAGGATGAACGTGACTGGATCCACTTCTATCTGGCGGTGCGCTCGATTGTGTTCAAACTCACTCGGGGGAACGCCCCGGACACCGCGAAGATGAACGCCCGCGTGCGCGAGATGATTGCCGAAGCGTTAAAAGCCGACGGCGTCGAAGAAATCTTCAAAATGGGCGAAAACCAGGGTGGCGAAGTCGACATCTTCGATGACGATTACCTGGCCAAGATCGAAAAGATCAAACTGCCTAACACCCGTATCAAGCTGCTGCAGCAACTGCTGGCCCGCGCCATTGAAGACTTCAAAAAGGTCAACAAAACCCAGGGCCTGAACTTCAGCGAGAAATTCCGCCAGTTGGTGGAAAACTACAACGAACGGAATGAAGACAGTGTGCTGGTGAGCGACGTGCTGGAAGACTTCTCCGACCAGATCGTTGATCTGCTGCAGGCGCTGAAAAAAGAGAAAGAATCGTTTGCTGATCTGGGCATTGATCTGGAAGAAAAAGCCTTCTACGACATCCTCAAAAAACTCGCGATCAAATACGACTTCACCTACCCGGAAGACAAACTGTTAACGTTGGCTCAAGCGGTAAAACAACTGGTTGATGACAAAGCCCAATTCACCGACTGGGATCAGCGAGAAGACATTAAAGCCGAACTCAAAGTGGGTTTGATTCTGCTACTGGCCAAACACGGCTATCCGCCTGTAGACAAGGACGAGGTGTACAAAGAAATATTCGAGCAAGCCGAGAACTTCAAGAAGTACCGGAAGGAGTCGCTATAGCCAAGTGGGAAGCGAGCTTGTAAACCTGATTCACATGGTAGTAGTAGCTGTAGCAGTGGTTGCATAGCAGTGGTTGCATAGCAGTAGTGGTTTCACCGTGGATCCCCGGCAACCGGCACACTCTCGGTGTCATGGTGTATTTATATTGCTAAGTCAAACGTCGGTCTTTTTGGGTGCCAGCGGGGGTCAGCAACCACTTGGTCTGACAGGTGCCACTGAATGGATACTCTGTTGTTGTGCAATAAGCAGATCAATCCTGTATCTGGACACGGGTTCTATTACAATAGCGCTTTTGCCTTGGTGTAGAGCTGCATGGACAAGATTCTGGTCAGGGGTGCACGCACTCACAACCTCAAAAACATCGATCTGGATATTCCCCGCGACAAGTTGGTGGTGATCACTGGCCTGAGTGGATCGGGCAAGTCCTCTTTGGCATTCGATACCCTTTATGCGGAAGGCCAGCGTCGTTACGTCGAATCCCTGTCTACCTATGCACGCCAGTTTCTGAGTGTGATGGAAAAGCCCGACGTTGACCTGATCGAGGGCTTGTCGCCGGCGATTTCCATTGAGCAAAAATCCACCTCGCACAATCCCCGTTCCACGGTGGGGACTGTCACTGAAATCTACGATTATTTACGCTTGTTGTTCGCTCGGGTGGGCACGCCGCGTTGCCCGGATCATGGCGTTGCCCTGGAGGCGCAAACGGTCAGTCAGATGGTTGATGGCATTCTGACGCTGGAGGAAGACAGCAAGCAGATGATCCTCGCGCCAGTGGTGCGTGACCGCAAGGGAGAACATGCGCATATCTTCGATAGCTTGCGCGCTCAGGGCTATGTGCGGGTACGTATTGATGGCCGTATCTACGATCTGGATGATACGCCGGATCTCGATAAACGACGCAAGCACAGCATTGAAGTGGTGGTCGATCGTTTCAAGGTCAAGCCTGGTCTTGAGCAGCGTTTGTCTGAGTCCATCGAAACCTGCCTGGAGCTGAGCGGTGGTCTGGCGCTGGTGGCATCGATGGATGACGATGACGCGGCACCCCTGTTGTTTTCGTCACAATTTTCTTGTCCTCATTGTGGTTACAGCCTGTCTGAACTGGAGCCTCGGCTGTTTTCGTTTAATAACCCGGCCGGTGCCTGTACCACGTGTGATGGTCTGGGGGTCAAGCAGTTTTTTGATCCGGATCGGGTGATTGCCGATGCGAGTTTGTCGATTGGAGAGGGTGCCATTCGGGGTTGGGATCGCCGCAGTGTTTATTACTTTCAGATGTTATGTGCGGTGGCTGAGCATTATGGTTTCCAGCTGGATGTACCATTTTCGACGTTGAGTGTTCAGGCACAGGAGCAACTGCTGTACGGCAGTGGTGATGAAGAGATCGGTTTTGTTTATGTGAACTCGCGCGGTGAGCAGATTCGCAAGCAGCATCCGTTTGAAGGGGTGCTGCCCAATCTGGATCGTCGTTATCACGAAACCGAGTCACAAACGGTACGTGAGGAGCTGGCCAAATACCTGAGTGTGCAGCCTTGTCCGGCGTGTGCCGGTTCGCGCTTGCGGCAGGAAGCACGCAATGTGTTTATTGAAGATAAAAATATTCATGCCTGCACCAGTATGTCGATCGAGGATGCCCACGCTTATTTCACCAGCCTGGCGCTGGCGGGCAATAAAGGCGAAATTGCGGAAAAAATTCTCAAGGAAATTCGTGAACGCCTCAGTTTTCTGGTCAACGTCGGGCTGGAGTATCTGACCCTCAATCGCAGTTCCGATACCTTGTCCGGGGGGGAATCCCAGCGTATTCGCCTGGCTTCGCAGATTGGCGCTGGCTTGGTTGGCGTATTGTATATCCTGGATGAACCGTCCATTGGTTTGCACCAACGTGATAACGACCGTTTGCTGCAGACGTTGTTTCATTTGCGCGATCTGGGTAATACCGTGTTGGTGGTGGAGCATGACGAAGATGCGATTCGCAGTGCCGATTACCTGATTGATATTGGTCCTGGTGCCGGTGTGCATGGCGGACAGGTTATTGCCCAGGGCACACCAGAGCAGGTGGCTGCGGATCCGAACTCGGTGACGGGGGAATATCTGTCCGGTGTCCGTGCCATCCAGGTGCCCGATATCCGCACGCCATATCCAAAGGGCAAGGAGCTGAAACTCAAGGGCGCACGGGGTAACAACCTCAATAACGTCGACCTGACTATTCCGTTGGGGCTGATGACCTGTGTGACCGGGGTGTCGGGGTCGGGTAAATCGACGTTGATCAACCGCACCCTGTATCCGCTGGCAGCCACGGCTTTAAATGGCGCAACGACGCTGAAAGCCTCTGAGCACGACAGCGTGCATGGCATGGGGCTGCTCGACAAGGTGGTGGATATTGACCAGAGTCCGATTGGTCGTACACCGCGCTCCAATCCCGCGACTTATACTGGCATTTTTACTCCAGTCCGTGAGTTGTTTGCGGGCACTCAGGAAGCCCGTTCCCGTGGTTACAAGGCCGGACGTTTTTCCTTTAACGTCAAGGGCGGGCGTTGTGAGGCCTGTCAGGGTGATGGCGTCATCAAGGTGGAGATGCACTTCCTGGCAGATATTTATGTGCCTTGCGATATTTGCCATAGCAAACGCTATAACCGCGAAACCCTGGATATTCGCTACAAGGGCAAAAACATCCACGAAGTGCTGGATATGACGGTTGAAGATGCCCGCGAATTTTTTGATCCGATTCCGGCGGTGGCGCGCAAGCTGCAAACCCTGATGGACGTCGGGCTGAGTTACATTCGTTTGGGACAAGCGGCGACGACGCTGTCAGGTGGTGAAGCACAGCGGGTCAAGCTGGCGAAAGAGCTGTCGAAGCGGGATACCGGCAAAACCCTGTACATACTGGACGAGCCAACGACCGGGTTGCATTTTCATGATATTGAACAGTTGTTGGAGGTGCTGCACCGGTTACGCGACCACGGCAATACTGTGGTGGTGATTGAACATAACCTGGATGTGATCAAAACCGCTGACTGGGTAGTCGACCTCGGGCCAGAGGGCGGTTCCAAGGGCGGTTATATTATTGCTGAAGGTACTCCAGAAGCGATTGCGGCAGCTGAGCAGTCCTATACCGGCCGCTTCCTCAAGCCGTTGCTGGAAGTGGCGAAACAGCGGCAGCGCTGATGTCGGGTCGGATAATTTGTCACCAGTGCGACCGTCCTGCCAGTGTGTGTTTGTGTGACGCGCTGGTGCACACGTTGGCACCGCTGGAGCTGGTGATCTGGCAGGATCCGGATGAGGCGCGTCACCGTTTATCCACCGCACCACTGTTGCATAAAAGCATCACTAACAGTCGTCTGGTGGTGGCGGATCAATACGATCCAGTCAAGTTGCTGGGGCCAGGCTGGCGTCAGAACACCGTCTTGCTGTTCCCGTTGGAGCACAAGCCCGAGTGTCCGGTCGAACAGGCGCGTCAGTGTCAGCAGCTGCTGATACTGGACGGCACCTGGCGCAAGGTGCGACGCTTGTTGTTGCTGAATCCCTGGTTGAAAGAATTGCCCCATCTACAACTCACGCCAGCCGAACTCAGTCGTTACCGTCCGATTCGCAAATCGCCTCGTCCTGATGGCTTGTCCACGCTGGAAGCGGCGGTGGCCGGACTGAACCGGCTGGCGGCCTCGTCGGAGTTTGATGCGGTCGCGGGGGTGCTCGACCGGTTGGTTGAGTTGCAGTTACAGAGCCAGGCCCGTCAGGTGAAGTGAACCCAGGCTGACTGGCAATTATCGTCCTGGTAATTATCGTCCTGACCGTAATCCCTGCGGCTGCTCAGACTTGCTCTGTCATATTGGCAATATGCAATATCTGACGATCAATCAGCGTCCGGCTGTTTTCTGGCAGGGCGGTGAGCCAGAAGTTGGCTTGTTGGTTACCTTGTAAATCCGCCACCATTGGGCCTTCTTCCCATTCCAGCCCGTATTCGGGTGGCAGCTCACCAAGCAGTGTTTGGCTGGCCAGCAGGCGGTATTCTTCACTGCGGCGGGCCAGATGCGATGCCCAATAGAGGGTGTCGCCAATCAGGCTGTAATGACTTTCGTCACCTTGCTCAAGTGGTGCCAATAATACCGGCCCCCAGTGGGCGGCAGCACGGAAACTGATAGCGGCCAGATGGGGATTTTTTTGCCGAGCGTACTGCATCAGTCCCAGACACAGTTGGGCGGCGTAGACGCAGTGCAGGGTGTCGCGTTCATTTTCATCGTTGAGGCCAAAAATCATCACGATGCCATCACCCTGATAGCGGTCCAGTTTGCCGTTATACAGTTTTGCTGCCTGGTTTAATAATCGATGGTACTCGCCCAGAGCCTGGGCCAGCTCTTCGGCACTGAGGCGTGATTGCAGCACATCCAGTTCGCTAATTTCGATGTAGATCAGCGCACAGCGCTGGTAGGTCGTAGCCTTGACCGGCACCTTGTTGTCGTTATAGAGAAACTTGCCAAGTGCTTTTTCTAATGCCAGGCGTTGCCGTTCCTGCTCGCGGATGTTGTTCAAAGCGGTATGGAGTTGATCAAACTCGATCACCGGGGGTGGCGGGGGCGGTAACTGCAGTGGCTCGTCGTCGTGCCAACCTTGCAAGGTACGGGACAGTTTTCGCAAGTAGTCGGCTACCCGTTCGGCCAGAAAATAGCTGATCAGACCTGCCAACATGGCGCTTAGCCCAGTAGCAATCAACGCCAGCGACAGATAACGGCCACTGTCGCGGTGGGCGGCGGCGAGGTTGATGTCGGCCTGGATGACACCGACCACCTGGTCGTCCTGAGTGATTGAGCGGCTGATATGGATGCGGTTATCGAGGGTTTTGCCGATTTCGGCAATCACTTGGCCATCGGTATCCAGTACTCTCAACGCGCTGATTTCCTCACCTCGTTGCCACTCCGCCAGCGCCAGGTTGAGACTGATGCGGTCTTGCTGGATCAGGCTGTGGGCCAGGGTCAGTGCCAGCCGTTGGGTCTGCCTGGTGGCATCCTGCTGCAGCCGCCGCTCGAGCTGGTCGCTGAGGTTGTTATAGGTCAGGAATGTAATCAGCAGCCCAAGTAGCAGTACTTGGGTGGCACCTGCAAGGCCGCAGATCTGGCTGAAAGGAAAACTTCTGGTCAACTTAACCTGCATCTGGTTCGCCATTAGGGTGTTGAAATCCGGGGTCTGACTGGTGATCTGGTACGACCATACCGGTTTGCGGCATAACTGACGTGGGCAACGCTGGAAATTATTCGCCGTCGGCAATCAGTACCATCGCAGTGATAGTCAGAGGTGTCTGAGGTGGTATTATAGGCGCCGCCCGATATATGGCCAGAACCGAGCGGCAGTGATGCCAATTCCGTCGGGCATCGGACGACCAATACTGAACCCAAGAGGAACCGCCATGAGCGACGTTAAGCAGTCTCTGCAAGAAAAACTGGAACAGCTGGAAAAAGGCCTGTTTCTGATGAGTGTTGACCGTATCCGTGCACTGTCTACTCATGAAACTACCGATCTGATTGAAGACCTGCGCTCTGTCGTGGCTGCAGCCAAGACCGATCTGGGTAAGCTGTAAACTGACAACCGCCTGAGGGCAACAGGAACGCATTGTGACCGAATTGGTTCTTATCCGGGTAACCGGTGCCGATAAACCCGGCCTGACTGCCAGTATCAGCGCGATTCTGGCCCAGTATGGTGTCACCATACTGGATATCGGTCAGGCTGAAATTCACGATACCTTGTCTTTGGGTATTCTGGCAGCGATTCCTGACAACGCAGAATCCGCTCCGGTATTAAAAGATGTGTTGTTCAAAGCACACGAACTGGGGCTTTCTATCCGTTTTACACCGGTCACCGCCGAGAGTTACGCGCACTGGGTGGCTGGTCAGGGCAAGTCCCGTCATATCATCACCCTGCTGGCCCGTACGATCGAGGCCGATGCCATTGCCCGTGTTACCGCGATTGTGGCGGAACACGGACTGAATATTGACCAGATCAGCCGTCTGTCTGGGCGGGTGCCACTGGATCAGGCCGCCAGCAGTAACGACAATACCCGTGCCTGTGTTGAGTTTTCGGTACGCGGCGAAGCTGATCAGAGTGAGTTGCGCGCCCGCTTTCTGGAGGTAGCCAACGAGCTGGGTGTCGATGTCGCCTTCCAGGCTGATGATGTTTATCGTCGTACGCGGCGCTTGGTGGCTTTTGATATGGATTCGACTCTGATCGAAGCGGAAGTCATCGACGAGCTGGCTCGTGCCGCCGGAGTCGGGGATCAGGTGGCAGCCATTACTGAGCGGGCGATGTTGGGCGAACTGGATTTCAAACAAAGTTTTGCCGAACGCATGGCGCTGTTGCGGGGGCTGGATGCCAGTGTGCTGGAAGGCATTGCCGAGCGACTGCCGATTACCGAAGGTGCCGAGCGGTTGATTTATAACCTGCGGGCACTGGGGTATAAAACCGCTATTCTGTCCGGTGGTTTCAACTACTTTGGTCGTTATCTGCAGCAACGTCTGGGTATTGATTATGTGTTTGCCAACGAGCTGGAGATGGAGGACGGTGTGGTTACCGGCCGTGTCATCGAGCCGGTGGTTGATGGCCAGCGCAAGGCAGAATTGCTGCGAGAGTTGGCCGCCAAGGAGGGTATTCGCCTGGAGCAGACCATTGCCGTGGGAGACGGTGCCAACGATCTGCCGATGCTGAGTATTGCTGGCTTGGGCATTGCGTTTCGTGCCAAGCCGCTGGTGCGTGAAAATGCCCGTCACTCTATTTCAACCCTGGGTCTGGACGGCATTCTGTATCTGCTGGGGTATCGCGACCGGGATATTGCCGAGCCGCCGTGTACTACTGCTGGCCAGCGGTAGACTGAATGGGTTTTCGGCAGCTTCTGATCAGAAGCTGCTTTCTTCCTCGAAGTTGTAGTTCATGCTGTCTTGAGGTGCCTGCACGTAGTCACCCTGAATAAAATGGACGCCCATTTGCCACAGTGTGGCCAGCATGGATGCACTCTCCACCATGGGAATGATGGTCTTCTTTTCCGCTTCGTGCAGTTCTTTCAACAAGGCTTGCAGCTGTTGCTGGTTTTCCTGATTCTGATTCAGTTCGCTGGTATAGGAACCATCGATCTTGACGTACTCTACGGCGAGATGCTGCAGATTACGCAGTGGATTAAGGGAGCAGCCAAAACGATTGAGGGCCGTGGTGATACCACGAGAATTCAGTGATTCGACAAATTGCTGTGCCTGTTTCAGTACCTTGGTGGCGTTGTCTTCCGACAGTTGCACCACCAACGAGCCTTTGGGCAGGCGTGCAGCGCGCATGGCAACACCAATCCAGTTGGGCAGGCTGTCATCCTGAATTGATGGTGCTGCCAGATTCACAAAGACGCGGGTGTCATGGCCTTGCTGACGATGTTCTCCCAGGCGTTTGACGGTATTCAGCAATACCCAGCGGTCTACCTTGCGCTTCAGGGCGTCACTGATATCCGGGTTGTTCATCAGTTCACCGGCAGTGGCATCGCGGCCACCGGGCAGATTCAGTCGTATCAGAGCTTCATAATGTTCGATGTCATCACCGCGCAAACTGATCATCGGCTGGAATAGCAACTGGAAGCTGTTCTGGCGCAAGGCTTCTGTAATGGCTTCTTCAAGGCTTATGTCACTTGGGGCCACACTGTGTGGTGCGCTGGGAACAAACAGCATGACGCCATTGCCATTGGCGTGATCAGCTTGCTGGTGCACCTGTTCACACGCGGTATGGGCATTTTGCAGCACGTCTTCGGGACGGGAACAGGTGTCGTTAATTAACGCAACGCCTACGCTCACGGTCGCGGTGATCGTGCGGTCGCCAATATCGATCAGCAGGGTTTCAACGTGATTCCGCAGTCGTTCTGCGAACTCCATGGCCTGATCGGCGTTATAACCGGTGAGAATGGTGGCAAAAATATCTTCGCTGATACGGGCCAGGCTGTGAGTGGTACCAATTTCTTTTTTGAGCGACTGGGATAACTCAGACAAAACCGTGTCTGCCCGGCTGATACCAACGTCACTTTTGATTTTGCCAAAACCATCAAGATTGAGATAAAGCGTGGCTCCGTGGCTGCCTCCCAGTACGGCGTTATCGACTGCAATTTCCAGCTGGGCCATAAAATAGGGTTTGTTGTACAGCCCGGTCATCATGTCGAGATTACTGACTTCGCGCAGCTTTGCTTCGAGGGCGGTATTTTTTTCGTTGGAGCGAATGGTGACCTGGGTGCAGCGTTCTTCGGCATACGTTGCTGGTGAAAAGCGCATCAACATGGGAAATAACTGCCCCTGACCATCAACACCAATGGTGTTGAGCTCTTCCAGTTTGTGGGGGCCAGTCATGTATTTTTTGAGGAAATTCTTGAATTCAGCCTGGCCCGAGCTGTCGACCATGTCCATCAGCGGCATGCCTTCGAGCTCGTCGACGGATGCGTAGCCAAACATGCCCAGATAAGAAGGGTTGGCAAAAATATGCATGCCGTCGTGGACGTAGGCTACTGCATCACGAGAACTTTCAAGCAGCGCCTGAGAGCGTTTTTCGGCGTCCCTTAACCGGACTTCAAGGGAGCGCAGCTCCCGGCGGTTTTTCAGGTGGCGTAATTCACGCTGCAGGGCGAGCACCAGTAAATTGGTTTCATCCATGGGAACCATGGTGCACACGCCACGCTTGAGCGCGTTTTCCATGGCAATCAGGTCTATTTCCCGGCTGATCAGAATGATCGGCAGATCCTTGTTCAGACGCCGGATCTGATCTTGTAATGCCTGATAGTTAATGCCGTTTACTTCTTCTTCGGCAATGAGCAGATCCCAGGATTTTTGTTCCAGCTGTTCGTTAAAGTCTTCCAGCGAGGTAATTTGATGAGCGCGGGTCGCATTGCCTGAGTTCCGCAACAGACTGACAATTCCTTCTGCGTCATTCTGGGATTCGGTATGAATCAGCAGGTGTAGCGTCTCTTGGTTGCTCGCCATTGCTCGGTTTACTCAGTCGTATTCTTGGATGATCTGACGTTGTTTGTCTAATTGTACCCAAAGTTGGTCAATAAAGCCCATCTTGGTCAGCTGCAAGCAGAAGGACATACTGTTTGCTCTTCAGGAACAAATTATGACAGCAGGCAGTAACAACAGACAGTTAATGTCATGCCAGTCAGTAGATAACTGCAGATTGTAGCGACATATGACAAATAATGAGTGATCTGTCTGTCAAAAATTGTCATCCATAAGAATCAATGACTTACCTGCCTTACCTGCCTCTTCGCGTACCAGTCTGGGTAACAGGTAGCCGGGTAGCTGCTGATGCAGTTGACGGTATAGGGCCAGTGCCTCCTGTTCCGGGTTATCAAAGTGATGTGTGCCTGTTACCGGATCGAGCAGATGCAGGTAATAGGGCAGAATGCCTGCATCGAATAAAGACTGGCTAAGATTGACCAGAGTATCCACCCGGTTATTGACGCCGTTTAATAACACCGACTGATTCAGCAGAGTGATTCCGGCCTGGCGCAAGGGCTGGATATATTGCCGAAACAGCGCATCCAGCTCGTTGGGGTGGTTGATATGTAACACCAGACTGATCGACAGGTGGCTGGCACTGAGCTGTTGAATCAGGTGATCGGTCAGACGTTGGGGAATGACGACGGGCAGCCGGGTATGTATACGCAAGCGCCGGACATGGGATATGTGCCCGATCGCTTCAAGCAGTTCGTCGAGGGCGTCGTCTTTCAGCATCAGCGGGTCGCCGCCACTCAGAATCACTTCACTGATCGACGGGTCATCGCGTACATAATCCAGCGCTGTTTGCCACTGGCGTCGGCTGAGACGGTTATCGGTATAATCAAAATGACGCCGGAAGCAGTAGCGGCAATTGACGGCACAGCCGGTCGCCGCGAGTAACAACAGTCTGCCGTTGTACTTGTGCACAATGCCAGGGGTGACATTGGCTTGCTGTTCACCCAGTGGGTCGGTGACGTAACCGGGCATGGCGACCAGTTCTTCTGCATCCGGCATGACCTGACGTAACAGCGGATCATCGGGGTTACCGGGTTCCATTTTGCGCAGATAAGGCTCGGGTACCAGCAGCGGGAATGTGCTGGCTGCCTGTTGGCGGGCGCTCAGGTCGGTCGCTGGAAGACGAAGTGCCGCGAACAGTTGTTCGGGGCTACGGATGGCGCTGGCCAGAATCTGTTGCCAGTCTTGCTGCTCAATGGCAGCGGATCGCGCTATGATACGCACTTTATAAAAATGTCCTACTCTAATTGGATTGCGAAATGGCGAACTATTCTACCAACGAATTTAAATCCGGTCTTAAAGTCATGATGGATGGAGAGCCGTGCTCCATTATTGAGAACGAATACGTAAAACCCGGCAAAGGTCAGGCCTTTAACCGCGTCAAGTTACGCAACCTGCGTCTCGGCCGGGTGATTGAAAAAACCTTCAAGTCTGGCGACTCGCTCGAAGGTGCCGACGTGATGGAAATTGACATGGAATATCTCTACAACGATGGAGAATTCTGGCATTTCATGGCAACCGACGGTTCATTTGAACAGCACGGTGCGTCTGCCGAAGCGGTTGGCGATACGGTCAAATGGCTGAAAGAACAGGATGTCTATGTCATTACCCTGTTTAACGGTGCGATTCTGACGGTTGCTCCGGCCAATTTTGTTGAACTGGAAGTGGCAGAGACCGACCCCGGCATCAAAGGCGATACTGCTCAGGGTGGCAGTAAGCCCGCGACATTAAAAACCGGTGCGGTGGTGAAAGTACCACTGTTTATCAATATCGGCGATACGTTGCGTATCGATACCCGTTCTGGTGAATACGTCAGCCGCGCTTGATCGCGGCGCTGAGGCGTCGTCCATAAGGGAGTCAAGTCACTGGCTCCCTTTTTTGTGTCTGCAAAACCGGCCTCGTGATTCGAAGCCCTCCAAAAGCCCAGAGCGGGCAGCGGATTAAATAGATGATCCCTGTAGAGAATAAAATGTTATGACCACACGCTGGATCCCTTCTGCCAGTCTGGCGGCGATTCAGGCCAGAGCCCATCTGTATCAACACATCCGCCGGTTTTTTGCCGATCGTCAGGTACTGGAAGTTGAAACTCCGATACTGGCGCAAGCGCCGGTGTGCGACCCCAATATAGAACCTATGGCAACCCTGGATGGTCGCTATCTGCATACCTCGCCCGAGTATGCGATGAAACGGCTGTTATGTGCCGGTAGTGGTGATATTTACCAGATCTGCAAAGTCTTTCGGCGCGGTGAAGCGGGTCGTCGCCACAACCCGGAATTCTCGATGCTGGAATGGTATCGGCTGGGCTGGAACGAGCAGCAGTTGATGGCGGAAGTGGCCGATCTGGTCACCCAGCTGCTGGATTTGCCGGATGATCGGCCGTTACTGACACTGACTTACCAGCAAGCGCTGGAGCAGTATGCCGGTATCAACCCTTGTCAGGCGTCAGATGCAGTGCTGGCCGCACGAGGCCAGCAACTGGCGGGTCACGACTTGCAGTTGAGCCGCGATGGCTGGCTCGACATTATCATGAGCCACGCTGTCGAACCGGCACTGCCGACCAACACCCTGGTCTTTGTGTACGACTTTCCGGCATCTCAGGCGGCGTTGGCAAAAACCCGCCAGCATGAGGATGGCTATCAGGTCGCTGAGCGCTTTGAATTGTTCTGGAACGGCTCAGAGCTGGCGAATGGCTACCATGAGCTGACCGATGCGCAAGAGCAGGCCCGTCGTTTTGCCAATGAGGCTGACGGACGCCCGGTCGACCAACGCTTATTGGCGGCGCTGGCAGCGGGCTTGCCTGAATGTGCTGGCGTGGCCATGGGGCTGGATCGAATCTTGATGCAGCGCTTGCAATCGACGGTGATCGCCGAGGTGCTGAGTTTCGACTGGTCGCGTGCCTGACATTTATAACCAAACTATTGCATTTACTTGCTGATTCGCCGACCTACTTAACAGCGGAATATGGTCAGATTTTCACTCATCTTGTGGAGGTCTGGAAATGTCGGTTGGGAATACGGTTTGGGGCCTGTTGCTGTTGGGTTTAGGTATGCCGTTGACAGCTTTAGCAGCTGACATTGATTGTGAACTGATGATCGCCAGAATTGGGGTTGGCGGGGGTTTGCAGATTCGGGTGCCGGTCGCATTGGTGGCGGAGTACGACCAGCAAACCCTGAAACATCTGGTCTCTGCTGACGCCGGACGTATGGCCCGGTTAATGGGCTCGCTCAGCCGGGTGATCTGGCCTGAGAATGAGCAGCTCAGCCAACAATGGCGTTTTGCCGATATTCACCTTGATGGCAGCCAGCAATGGGTGTCATTACGTATCCGGCCACAGAGCAACCTGCCGGACATGCCCGGCGGTTGCTTGCGCAGTGTCAGTGCGGAGAGTGATTACTGACTGCGGCTATCGTCCGTTGCGGTTGATGTTGTGTCAGCGTTATCAGGGCTGACATTTTGGGCCTCTGCCTCTGCATTGTCAGTCGTCACGGCTGGTTCAGCATCGATTGCCGTCGCCGTGTTTTCGATCGGCGCAGATTCCTCTGTTTGTAACGCCCGGATTGAACCCAGTCGGCTGCCCATACGAATTGGGCTGCCCGCTTCCAGCTCCTTGCTCCAGTCGACCATGCCATCCGGAAAACACAGCACCACGGTGGAACCCAGGCAAAAACGGCCCATTTCTTCACCCTTGTCGAGTTCAACCGGCTGTGGGTCGCGATAATCAGTCACTTTCAGTTCGCGGGTCGGTGGCGTTATCCGGCCCGCCCAGACGGTTTCAATCGCTGCAACAATCATCGCACCAACCAGCACCATGGCCATCGGGCCATGCTCGGTATCAAAAATACACACCAGTCGTTCGTTGCGGGCAAACAGTCCGGGAACGCGCTCGGCGGTGGTCTGGTTGACAGAAAACAGAGAGCCGGGCACGTAGATCATTTCGCGCAGTTTGCCAGCCATCGGCATATGCACCCGGTGATAATCTCGTGGTGACAGGTACAGGGTGGCGAACTTGCCGCCAACAAAATCTTCGGCTCGCGGGCGTGAACCACCCAGTAACTCGGTCAGGGAGAATTCCTGTCCTTTGGCCTGAAAGATACGCCCGCGCTGGATATGACCAATCTGGGAAACCGCACCGTCAGCCGGGGAAAGCAGGCTATCGGCAGCGTTATCCAGTGGTCGAGCTTCGGGCAACAATTCGCGGGTGAAAAAATCGTTAAAGCTGCGAAAATCCTGGGGATGCTGCCGCTGGGCTTCGTCGAGGCGCACATCGTATTGGCGGATAAACCGGGTGATCAGCTGGTTTTTGAGCCAGGTGTTCTCACTGGCCGCCAGTTTGCCGACCAGACGAGACAGCCAGTGATGGGGCAGCACGTATTGGCTGGCAATAAACAGATCATCTTTTAACAAGGGGGGACTCTCTTTTATTAGGCCAGGCATCCTTGGCCGGAAATGGTTGTCTGTTGGGTTAGATTGGTTTCAAGGTTGGTCGCCAGTGGTGACCGGGGTTGACGGATCATTACCCCATTCTGCCCAGGAGCCGGGGTAGGCTTTCATCTTCAGCCCCAGAATCTTGCCCACCAGATAGGTATAACCGGAACGATGATGGGTTTGGCAGTGGGTGGCAATGTCTTTGTCGGCGGTCAGTCCCATTGACGACAACAGGCTGCGGAAGGCTTCCAGTTCGTTGATGCGCATGCCGTTGGCTTTGTCCATACCGAGTGTCCATTCGTAGTTCACGGCTCCGGGAATATGGCCGCCACGGGCCGAAATCACTTTTTCACCGTTGTATTCGGACTGGGAGCGGGCATCCCAAACGGCAAAATCCGGCTGGCCGAGGCGTGCCAGTATCTCTTCCTTGGTCAGGGAAAAGCCGTCTTGCAATTGGCTGACAGAGTAACCCGATGGCGTCGGTATCAGCTCGCCAGACTCGGTCGGCAGGCCGTCTTGCAGCCAGGCGTGAATACCGCCATTGAGATAGCTGTAGTGATGATGGCCGATCATATCCAGTACCCAGAGCAGTCGTCCGGCCCAGCCGCCGCCTTCGTCGTCATAGGCAATCACATGAGTCTCTGCCGTCAGTCCCAGCTGGCTGAAGACCTCGGACAGTTGCTGCAGCGATGGCAGGGCACCGGGCGTTGGGGCAATACCCAACTGCAGACGTTTGAAGTCCAGATGCACGGCAGCGGGAATATGGTGCTGGAGGTAGGTTTCTCGTTTGCTCTGATCAATGATCAGGACGTTATTCAGTGGCAGTCGCTCAGCAAGCGCCCGGGGTTCCAGCAGCAGCGGCAGTTGGCTCATGAACAATACTCCGGATAAACAGGTCGCAAAGATGCAGTGTATCCAAGCCGACGGCGACTGTCAGGCGTAAAGCCGTACTGGAAAACAGTTACTAAAAAAGATTAGGTCTTGTGGCGGGCGCTTTTTTGTTGCTCCAGCGATTGCTCGCGCAGACAGGCAAGCCCCTGGGAAGCGTAATGACAGAGCGATTTGAAATGCGGGTAGTCGCTCGCGCTAATGGCCAGTTGATTGCTGTCCAGTGTGCCCGCCATGACGATGCCGATGGGTTTGGCTCCGGCACTGATCGACATCAGCATGGCGTGATCTGGCAGTTGTTGCGCCAATACGGGCGGTATGCCGCGCAGCAGCTGCTGGCGATTACCCGGATGCAGGCTGATACCGGCATTACGTTCCATCAGTTTGCTGAACAGGCTGGTTTTATCCAGCGGCAATTGCAGGCCGACGATTGGTTGCTGCTCGGGAATGCCTTCCTGGTAAATCAGTCGCAGGCAGGTCTTGTCACGGTTGGGCAGCCACAAGGCGGCAAATGGCACGGACAACCCCAGCCGGATGCCATGGAGCAGGCTAGAGACCAGGCTGTGCCAGTCGCCAAAACTGCGGGCATCCTGTTGCATGCGTTGTTGCAGGGCTGCCAGGTTGTGTCGGGCTGATCGGGCTACCGGCGCGGCTGCCGATGCCTGGGCTGGCACCGCTGCCGATGACGGTAGAGGTGGAGCCGGTCGAGGGTCCGATGTCGCGGGAATAGCCGAAGCTGCTGGTGTTGACATATCTGGTGTTGACATATCCGGTGTTGCCGCAACGGGAGTTGCAACCGCAGGCGCTGGCCGGGTTTCAACCCAGGGGTATTTGATGCCTGCGGCTGGGTGATCATGAGCCGTTGTATGCAGCAGCTGGTGCAGTCCGGTCGCAAAGGCACTGCCCTGTTGCTGACTCACGTCCAACAGGGTTTCTCGGAGCTGGTTGGTCACCATACTCTCGGGCTTGCCGAGCCAGTGGCTGATCAGTGTCAACCAACGGGTGCTGCGCTGGCTTCGAGGGTGGATGTGCAGATGCCAGGCGAGGTGACAACACAACAATGTGGTCATCACTGGTTGCTGTCCCAGGTGTATCAGTGGCCGACCGGTTTGGGCGGGTAAATCACGGGGATCACAACGACGTAGCGCCTGCCATTGTTGTGGTGTTGGATGCTTGCGCGGATTCCAGACCTCACGCGCCAACGGCGGTAAATGCATGTGTGTTACCAGTCGCTGCCAGGGTTTCAGATCCTTGCCCCAGATCGCCTGCAGCGCTTGCCAGGGCTCAAGTCCGAGCGACAGGTAATACAACCAGTTGCGGGCTGGCGGGACAGATAACAGCCAGGGCCAGAGCGGCGCAGCCGCCAGCATGGTTGCCCAGAGCGCGTAGTGCGGGCTGATATTGCCCTTCTGCTGTGTCCACAGTGCGGCCAGCCTGCCCGCCAGGACGGCGTTTTGCAGCGCGGTGCGATACGCCTGTTCACCCTCGTCCAGAGTGTCAGTGGTTATGACCGGCAGCTGTTTTACCAGCCTGACCAGTTCCTGCATCCCCAGTAAGGATAAACAATTGGCAGCACCGCTGATCTGTTCCAGGCAGTCTGGATTTTGCTCCACCGCCAGCCTTTGTAATTGCAGGCACAGGGCCGGATCGCGTTCGACTTCAGGGGCCAGGTCATTAAAGGTGATTTGGCGGTCACGCAGGCGGGCGTGCAGGCGGGTACGGGTTTCTTCGAGGATAGGCAAAGGCCCAACAGCAAAAACAGTGTCCTGCTGCTGGCGATTAAACGGGCTTTCGCTGTACTGGCGGAGGTTTGGTTTCATGTCGGCGTTTGTGTAACTGAGAGTCATGTCCTTAACTATAGACAGGATTACCGGATTGACCTTGGGGAGCTGACTAACCACATGTTGTTTTTGATAGGGATGGTGATTGTTTTTGGCAGCGTCCTGTTTGGCTTTGTGATGTCACACGGCCAATTACTGGCGTTGTGGCAACCGTTTGAAGTGCTGATTATTGTCGGTGCGGCACTGGGGTCATTCTTGCTGTCCAATCCCTGGGCGGTGGTGAAACGCTGTGCCCGGCAATTGCCCTCGGTGATCTTCGGCGCACACCATCACAAGACCCGCCAAATGGAATTACTCAGCCTGATTTATGACATTCTCGGCAAGTCCCGTCGCGAAGGTTTGATGGCTATTGAAGCGGAGGTTGACAACCCTCAGGCCAGTGCCATTTTCGCTCGTTACGCCAGCGTGCAAAAAAATCCGGAGCTGGCCAATTTTGTGGCTGACTATTTCCGCATCATCATCGTCGGCAATCTCAGTGCTTATGAACTGGAGGGACTGATGGATCAGGAAATCGACACCCGGCTGAATGAACTGGAACAACCGGGTGTGGCATTAGGTAAAGTCGCCGATGCCTTGCCCGGTTTTGGTATTGTGGCGGCGGTACTGGGAATCGTGATCACCATGGGGGCGATTGGTGGTGATGTCGCCGAAATTGGTGCGCATGTGGCGGCTGCCCTGGTGGGGACATTTTCCGGGGTGTTGCTTTCCTACGGCCTGGTGGGGCCAGTCAGTGCCAACTTGAAGCATCTGGCAGAAGACGAAATCAAACTTTATGATGCCGCCAAGGCCGCCATTATTGCTTCGCTGCATGGGATTGCACCGCAGCTGGCGGTGGAGTTTGGCCGCAAGGCGCTGTACAGCCACAGTCGCCCGACTTTTAATGAACTTGAATCCCGTTTGCGGGGACGTTGATGGAGCATCTTGGCCCTCAGCCCCCGGTCATCATTCGACGCAGCCCCCGGCGCGGGCACGAAGAACATGGGGGTGCCTGGAAGGTAGCCATGGCCGATTTTGCCCTGGCGATGATGGCGCTGTTTCTGGTGCTGTGGATCATCAGTAATTCGACCGAAGCACAACGCCAGGCTATTTCTGGCTATTTTGCCGATCCGCAGGCTTTTATTGAGGGCCGTCGTGCGCCATCAGCTGCAGCCATTGACCTTGGCGGCTCGCCTTCGGTGCTGGCTAATATCGGTCAATCAGGGAACTCGGATGCGATGATTAATCGCCAACCGGCCCCGGATCGAGGCGACGACAATGATCAACAACAGCAGCAACAGCAAGAAGTATACGAGCAACTTGAGCGCTTGATTCTGGCCAGCCCGGCGTTAAGCCCGTTTCGGAATCAACTGCTGCTGGATATCACTACGGATGGTTTACGGCTGCAAATAGTTGATCGTCAGCAGCGGCCGCTGTTTGAGTCTGGCCAGGCGGTGCTGACCTATTACGCCGAAGATATGCTTTGGGAACTGGCACCGGTGTTGGCCGCTTCCGGTTTGCGGCTATCGATAACCGGGCATACCGATGCTTACCCGGCCAGTCCGAGCGGGCAAGCGGCAGAAGACAGTAACTGGCTGCTGTCCGCGCAGCGGGCGGATGCGGCCCGCCGGGCCTTGATGGAAGCGGGTGTTAGCAAGCCACAAATCGCTCAGGTGATCGGTATGGGCGACACGGCCCCGTACGATCGCAGCAATCCCCAGGCTCCGGTGAACCGGCGTATTGCGCTGCTGCTGTTGAATCGACAGCGCAGTGAGAGCTTGTCGGGCAGCGAGGTGTTGCAAGATAGCGAGATCTCATCGCGTTCAGATGGCGGTACGGCGGCGGATAGCACCCTCCAGCGGGTGCAGCAGCAACGTAACCGGCCCGATAACAGCTACGATAATCCACCCAATCAGATGGAATAGTCAGCCGTGCTGTTTTATCGGGAAGGCTTCAGAGTTCCGACAGGGTCTCGACGATCCGTTTGTAGCTGATAAACCGCTCCGGGCTGATCAGCTCTTCATCCACGGCTTGCAACAGTGCACAGCCGGGTTCGGTTTCATGATGGCAGTCACGGAAGCGGCAATGGCCAGCCAGCGCCCGTAACTCACGGAAGCCGTACAACACCTCATCTTCGCTCATGTGCCAGAGGCCAAACTCGCGGATTCCCGGCGAGTCAATCAGATCGCCACCCGCCGGAAAGTGGTACAGCCGGGCAGTGGTGGTGGTGTGTTTCCCCTTGCGGGTGTTTTCCGATAGCGGGCCAACCTTGAGTTCTTCATCGGGCAGCAGGGTGCCGATCAGCGACGACTTGCCGACCCCGGACTGGCCAACAAATACGCTGACACGGTCGTTGAGGAATTCTTTTAGCTCTCCCAAGCTGTCGGGGTCGTTGGCGCACACTTGCAGAATGCGGTAACCGAGATAGGCATAACGCTGCAGTAGCGGCTCCAGGTGAAACAGGCTCAGCTCGTCGAGCAAGTCGATCTTGTTCAGCAGGATAATTGGCTCGATCCGGCAGTTTTCTGCCGCCACCAGGTAACGGTCAATCAGGTTGGCGTGGGCGTGTGGTTCGGGGGCAATCACCAGTACAATAAAATCGATATTGGCGGCGACCGGTTTGATCTCATTGTAGGGGTTGGGGCGCGACAGCTCTGATTCTCGCTCCTGCACCATCTCCACCACCCCCTGATTGACACCCAGGGCATTGGCCGGTGCCGGGCGGAAGACAATGCGGTCACCGGTGACCAGTGAGCCGAGGTTGGCGCGTAAAAAACAACGGTAGATGTTGCGTTCGTTATCTTCCACTTCGACTTGGGCACCAAAATGGGCGATCACCTGGCCGTGCATTTCATCGCCTAATTCACCGGCGTTAAGCTGATCGGAAATCACCGCCTCTTTTTGCTGGGCGCGCTGGGCTTTTTCTTCCTGGATTTTGGTGATGCGCCAGGATTGTTTTTTGGTGAGCTTTCGTTTGGCCATGCGTTACTCGGAGTGTCGATTCGGCCGCCATTCTCCGCGCTGGCTGCGCTAAGCGCAAGCTGTAGCCGGGGTGATCGACGCCTGCCGAGTGCGGTTTTCAGTCCCGAGTCATGCCGCGTTCGACACCACACGCATGGCAGCAAAGAGCGAGCTGCCAGTGTGGCGTCTGAAATACCGGTATGCGTCCCTGCAGCAAGGTTTATTCTGCCGGTTTGGGCGTTTGCCAGCACGGTGGTGATGGTGTGTTGTTGATGTGCGTGTTGTTCAGTCGCGTGTATTTAATGGCTAATCATCCATGGCCGCATGCCAGGAAACATCTTGTCGCCCTTGGCGGTGTACATCAGGTTGCTCTTGCGTTTGCTGCCACAGCCGCAGTCCTTGCCATGCTGGTGGCGATGATCAAACCGCTGGCGTTCTTTTTTTTCGTTCTCCCTTTCCTGATACTGGCTGGTGCTCATCACTTCGGGTGCTTCGCGGGCTTTGTCGTTGCGCTCCATGGCTTCACGGGTTTCTTTTAATACCTTGGCAATGGCTGGAGGCAAGACAATCACCCGTGCCGAACGGGTGTTGCATTGGGGACAGGGCTGGGGCTGGTCGTGCTGCTGCATCGGGGCCAGTTCCTGAAAAACGCCGTGGCTGGGACATTTGTAGTCGTACATGGGCATGGCGGGTATCTCCGGCAGTTTTTATCATCAATTGTTGATAGAGCAACCGCTGCCGGAGCAACCCCGGCAGCGGTGTCTGGGTTGTTGTGGTCAGTCGAGATCCGCTGCTTTCGGAATATTCACCGAGCCATCCAGATGTTTGACCGGGCCATCCGCTGACGGCTTGATATCGAACTCGAAGATGTCGGTAGGTAACCACAGGGTGGCACAGGAGTTGGGGATATCGACCACGCCACTGATATGTCCCTGAATCGGTGCACAACCAATGATGGCGTAACCCTGGGCTTCGCTGTAGCCGAACTTGGTCAGGTAGTTGATGGCATTCATACAGGCTTGTTGGTAAGCCAGGCTGGTATCCAGATAGTGCTGCTTGCCTGTGTCATCAACGGAAATACCTTCAAAGATCAGGTAGTCATCGTATTTTGGTACCAGCGGGCTGGGCTTGAAGATCGGGTTTTTCACCTGGTATTTGCTCATGCCATCCTTGATCAGGTTGACGCGCAAGTGAATCCAGCCAGCCATTTCGATGGCACCACAGAAGGTGATTTCGCCGTCACCCTGACTGAAGTGCAGGTCGCCTACGGACAGACCTGCACCGTCGACGTAGACCGGGAAATAAATCTTTGCCCCTCGAGTCAGATCCTTGATGTCGCAGTTACCACCATGCTCTCGCGGTGGCACTGTACGGGCACCTTCTGCGGCAGCAGCGGCTTTGGCATCGCCTTGCATCCGCCCCATATGGGCGGTGTCGGCGTAAGGCAAACAGGCCAGGGCCGGTTCGCGATCCGGGTTGGTATCAAACAATTCTTTTTCGCGCTGATTCCAGGTATCCAGCATATCGCGGGATGGCAAGCAGCCGATCAGGCCGGGATGCAGGATGCCAGCAAATTCAACGCCCGGTACATGACGGGATTTGGTGTAGATACCGTTGAAATCCCAGATGGATTTTTGTGCTTCGGGGAAACGGTCGGTCAGGAAACCGCCGCCGTTCTTTTTGGAAAAGAAGCCGTTGAAGCCCCACTGTTGTTCGGCAAAAGTGCCGATGTCGAGAATATCAACTTCCAGCAGGTCACCTGGCTGGGCACCGTCGATCGCCACCGGGCCAGACAGAAAATGCACCTGGGTCAGGTCGACATCACGAATATCCTCGGCGTTATCGTTGTTTTTGATCTGGCCGCCGGTCCAGTCGTAGCACTCGATAATAAAATCATCACCGGGCTTTACCGTAGACACCATGGGAATATCCGGGTGCCAGCGGTTGTGGACGCTGTCGTTGTCGTAGGCAGACTGGTTAAGGTCAATTTTGATGATGGTATCAGTCATGGTTTGCTCCTTGATTGGCAAGTACAGCCTTGGAAAAAACGTGTGGATCGACGGCAGTAGCACCGTCTTGTCGGGTTGTGTTGGTGCGGGGTAATGCTGAATCCGTCGGGTCGGTTGCGGGTTTGGTCACAGCAGCGGCGCTGAAACTCAGTTCGCCATCGCATAGCAGCGCTCGCAGCTGACGCGGTTGCTGGGACTGGGGCAGGGTGAGCAGGTAACTGGCCAAGGGCGCGACGACCTGGCGCTGGAACAGCCGCTGGATCGCACGGGCACCATACTGCTGGTCAAAGCCGCTGCGGCTGAGCCAGAACAGGCAGGCATCGTCGAGCAGCAAGGTCAGTTGGTGTTTGTTCAGGCGCTGGTTGAGTTCGTCCAGCAGGGTGATCACCACCCGTGGCAGGTGTTCGTGACTCAGGTTGGCAAAGCGTTCGATGCAATGAATACGGTTGAGGAATTCCGCATCAAAGTGGCTTTCCAGTGCCTGTTGTTGTACCCGCTGTTGCAGCCTGGTCTGCCAGGCTTGCGGCAGCCACGGGCGTAATCTGTGTTGTTGCCATTGGCGTGAACCAATGTTGCTGGTCATGAATACCAGGGTGTTGCGGAAGTGCAGTGCTTTCTGGCCGGATGCCAGTGTCAGTTCGCCGTTATCCAGAATGTTCATCAAGCTGCGCACTACTTCTGGACTGGCCTTTTCAATTTCATCAAACAGCACGATGCCGGGGCGGGTGCTGCTGCCATTGATCAGTTCTTCGTTGAGCAGGGTCAGGTTGTCCTTGCTGCCAACGTAGCCCGGCGGTGCACCAGTGATGGCGGCGCTGTAATGGCTTTGCGACAGGGTGTTCATGTCGATGCGACAGAAGCGGTTGGCGTCACCATGAATGGCTTCGGCAATACGCCGCACCATTTCGGTTTTACCTACCCCGGTATCTCCCAGAAACAATGCCGTCAGCAAGGGGCGGCGACTGTCACTGAGGCCCGCCTTGAGCACATCCAACTGGCGGCGCAAACTGCGAATGACCTGACTCTGCCCCACCAGTTGGCTTTCCAGTTGCTGCTGTAGCTGGGCCGGATCAAAAGCAAAGCGGGAGTAAAGCGCCGGACTGGCCGACTCCGGTTGGCCTGCTGATGGCGGCTGACGCTGCTGCAGACGATCGTTAATGAACACCATGGTCGTCAGCGCCTCAGGATCCGGATTCCATGGTTTTTTCCGGTGCTGGCAGATCCCCCACAGGGCACTCTTCGGTGCCGATGGTGCTGCGGGTCATGGCTTCAACGTCGTCGCGGGCTTTTTCAGCATCGGTGACCCAGGTGCGATAGAACTCGAACGGACAGTCGGCAATACCCCGGTCGCCATCGCCGGAGGCATGCACGCCTGTGTAGCCACGGTGCAGCAGTTTGAACAGGTGGTTCTGTGACTGATCGTTTTTGCGGGCGTCACGAATCTGCGACAGCGACAGCTGGGCATACTGCACGCCCATGTCTTCTTCGCCGCATTCACCCAGGGTGCGGCCGTCGAAGCCAATCACGGCGGAGTGACCGAAGTAGGAGTAAACACCGTCGAAGCCGGTGGCGTTGGCGACGGCGACGTAGCAGTTGTTGGCCCAGGCCATGGATTTGGCCATCATCACCTGTTGCTCCTTGGCCGGGTACATATAACCCTGGCAACGCACAATCAGCTCGGCGCCTTTCATGGCGCAGTCACGCCAGATTTCCGGGTAATTGCCGTCGTCACAAATGATCAGGCTCAGCTTCATGCCTTTCGGGCCGTCGCTGACGTAGGTGCGATCGCCTGGGTACCAGCCTTCAATCGGACACCAGGGAATACACTTGCGGTATTTCTGGACGATGTCGCCGTTGTTATTGATCAGCACCAGGGTGTTGTAGGGGGCTTTGTTGGGGTGTTCTTCGTGCTGTTCACCGGTGAGGGAAAATACTCCCCAGGTGTTGGCGGCGCGGCAGGCGGCGGCAAAAATTTCGGTCTCGTCGCCAGGGATGGTGGCTGCCGTGGCCATCATTTCATCGTGGTCGTACATGATTCCCATGGTGCTGTATTCAGGGAAGACAATCAGATCCATGCCCGGCAGGCCCTGCTTGATGCCCTTGATCATGTCGGCAATGTTGCGGGCGTTGTCGAGCACCTCGGCTTTGCTGTGCAGGCGCGGCATTTTGTAGTTCACCACGGCAACGCCGACGGTATCGTTACTGCTTGAAATATCACCATGACGCATGAGGATTCTCCTTTGAATCAGATTTGGTTCAGACCGACAGGTAGCGGGTGATGGTGGCCTGGTCGGCCTCGGCAACGGGGACATCGAGTACGATGCTGCCTTTCTCGATCACCAGAATGCGGTCGGCGACATCCAGTGCGAAACTGAGCACCTGTTCGGAAACGATGATCGATAACTTGCGTTGGTCGCGGATCTTGCGCAGGGTGCGGGCCATCTCCTTGATGATGCTGGGCTGGATACCTTCGGTCGGCTCGTCCAGCAGCAGCACACTGGGGTCGCTAGCTAACGCCCGTGCGATGGCGAGTTGCTGCTGTTGGCCTCCGGAGAGGTTGCCGCCACGCCGGTGCTGCATTTCTTTCAGCACCGGGAACATCTCGTAGAGGTCTTCCGGGATCTGGTTTTTGCCGGTTGAGGTGAGGCCGGTTTCAATGTTTTCTCTCACCGTCATGGTGGAAAAAATCATCCGTCCCTGGGGCACAAAACCGACACCGGCACCGACCCGTTCATGACTTTTCAGGGGCACCAGGTCGGCACCGTTGAGTGCGGCGCGGCCGGATTTACTCGGGATCATGCCGATCAGCGACTTCATCAGCGTGGTCTTGCCCATGCCGTTGCGGCCCAGTACCGCGACGATTTCCTCGTCGCCGACACTCAGGTTCATATTGCGAATAACGTCGCTCTGACCGTAGGCCACGTTGTAATCGGTTAGCTCAAGCATTGTTTATCTCCTCGTTTACCGACTTGGCGATCAATGGCCCAGGTATACTTCAATGACTTTGGGGTCGTTCTGCACCCGTTCCATCGAGCCTTCCGACAGCACCTTGCCCTGGTGCAATACCGTGACGCGGTCGGCGATGTCGGCGACAAACTGCATGTCGTGTTCAATCACCAGTACCGAGCGGTCTTTGGTAATGCGTTGCAGCAATGCGGCTGTTTGCTGGCGTTCGGCAACCGACATGCCCGCGACCGGTTCATCAAGCATCAGCAGTTCCGGGTCCTGGATCAGCAACATGCCGATTTCCAGCCACTGTTTCTGACCATGGCTGAGCAGCTCGGCAGGCATATCGAGCTTGTCGGGCAGGAAAATCATCTCGGCGATTTCGTGTACCTTGTCGATCACTGCAGCGTCACGCCGGAAGGTCAGCGCTCCCCATACCCCTCGGCCTTTGGGGTAGGAGAGTTCGAGGTTTTCGAACACCGTCAGGTCTTCGTAAATGGAGGGGTTCTGGAACTTGCGGCCAACTCCGGCATGAACAATCTGGTGTTCGTTCATTCGGGTCAGCTCCTGGCCCTTGAACTTGATCGAGCCTTCGGTGGCTTTGGTGCGGCCGCAGATCAGATCCAGCACCGTGGTTTTACCTGCGCCGTTGGGGCCGATGATCACCCGGATTTCTTGTTCTTCGACGTACAGCGACAGATCACTCACGGCCTTGAAGCCATCAAAGGAAACCGTCAACCCTTCGACGCTCAGAACAAAGTCCTTCTGCTCGATGTGCTTGTTAACTGCCAGCATGGCTGTGCTCCTTGGTATTGAAGGTGTCGGCATTGGCGGTACTGGCGGTACTGGCGGTAGCTGGGGTCGTTGCGTTGTTAGTGGTGGTATCTGGCAGGGCAGCGGGCGTGTTGGTTTTGCAGAACCGTGCCTTGATTCGCGGCTCGATATGCGTGCTCCAGACCCCGGCCAGGCCGTTCGGGAAGGCCATTACCACGCCGATGAACAAGGCACCCATGGCGAACAGCCACAGCTCGGGAAAGGATTCCGAGAAGCTGGTCTTGGCAGCGTTGACCAGTAAGGTGCCGTACACCGCGCCGAGAATAGAAAGACGCCCACCAACGGCGCAGAAGATCACCATCTCGATCGACGGCACGATGCCGACGAAGGTCGGTGACATAAAGCCCACTTGCAGCGCGAACATGGCACCACCAATAGCCGAGAACACTGCGGCCAGGCAGAAGATGAAAATTTTGAAGGCGGATACGTCGTAGCCGGAAAAGCGCACTCGGTCTTCCCGTTCCCGCATCGCTACCAGCAGCCGACCGAGTTTGCTGTTAATCACGTATTTGGCGATAAACAGACAGCCGAACAGACAGGCAACACAGACAAAATAGAGAACGTATTTGGCGCTGTCGGTACGGATATCCCAGCCATGCAGGGTGCGCAGGTCGGTAATACCGTTAACGCCACCGGTGTAGCCTTGCTGGCCAATGATCAGGATGGTCAGGATGGCGGCGACGGCCTGGGTAATGATGGCGAAATACACGCCACCGACGCGGCGTTTGAACATGGCCACCGCGACGACAAAGGCAAAGATCGCCGGTATCGCAATAATGGCAATCAGGGTAAAGCCGAAGCTGTGGAAGGGTTCCCAGAACCAGGGCAGTGCGGTGATCTGGTTCCAGTCCATAAAGTCGGGAATTCCCGGCGTTGACTGAATGGTGGTGTTTTCCGGGCTGGAGGCTTCCAGCTTGAGAAACATCGCCATGCAATAGCCGCCAAGGCCAAAGAAAACCCCCTGGCCCAGGCTCAGAATGCCGCCGTAGCCCCAGCACAACACCAGGCCAATAGCGACGAAGGAGTAGGTCAGGTATTTACCCACCAGATTGAGGCGGAAAATATCCATCGACAACGGCAGTATCACCACCAGCAACAGCGCCAGGATCAACATATGCGTCATCTGGTAACGTGCGAAGAATTGGCTAATCGGATTCATGGGCAACCTCTTATTTCCGTATCTTCAGAGAGAACAGCCCTTGTGGACGCAGCATCAGGATGCCAACCACGACGAGCAGGGTAAGAACTTTGGCCATCGAACCACTGAGGAAAAATTCCATGGTCGATTGCGCCTGGGAGATGGTGAAAGCCGAGGCGACCGTGCCCAGCAAGCTGGAGGCACCACCAAACACCACCACCAAAAAGGTATCGACGATATAAAGCTGGCCAGAGGTCGGGCCGGTAGAACCGATCATGGTGAAGGCGGATCCGGCGATACCGGCAATGCCGCAACCGAGGGCAAAGGTCAGGCGGTCTACCATGGCGGTATTGATGCCGACGGCGGAGGCCATCGGTCGGTTCTGCACCACGGCGCGGGTTTGTTTGCCGAGTCGGGATTTCTGCATCATCAGCCAGACGCCCACCGTTACTACCAGGGTGATGGCCATCACGAACAAACCATTGATCGGAATTTCCACCATGTCGGTCAGGGCGATGGAACCCATCAGCCAGTCGGGCAGGGTGACGCCGACTTCGCGGGTGCCAAAAATGGTGCGGTACAGCTGTTGCAATATCAGGCTCAGGCCCCAGGTGGCCAGCAGGGTGTCGAGCGGGCGTTTGTAGAGGTGCCGGATCATGGCCCATTCAACCAGCGCCCCGAGTGCCCCGGCGGCAAAGAAGGCCAGAATCAGGGCGACAAAAAAATACGTGTCATAGAGGGATTCGGGCAGATACGACGAAAAAATATGGGATGTCAGGTAGGTCGTGTAGGCACCGAGAATCATGAATTCGCCGTGCGCCATATTGATGACGCCCATTTGGCCAAAAATAATCGCCAGCCCCAGCGCCATCAGAACAAAAACAGAAAACAGAATAAGACCGGCAAAACCTTGCATGGCAAAGATTGAGGTCAGTTCGGTCATGGTGTAATCGGCAAACATGGTGTGTCCTCCCAGTGGTTTGGAGCAGTACGAACAGCGCGATGAACGTGGTTGAAAGCGGCCCGCAGGGGCCGCTTGTTGCCGTTCTTACTGGTAACCTTTAGGGAAAGGGTTGGGTTCGATCAGCTCGGCACTCTCGTAAACCACCTTGTACTGGCCATCCAGCTGAGCGCGGCCGATGCGGGTCTTGGACCACAAGTGGTGGTTTGGATGCACGCGCACATAGCCTTCAGGTGCGGTGGTGAGTTCGATGCCAGGAGAGGCTTCACGGACTTTGTCGATGTCGAATGAACCGGCTTTTTCAACCGCTGCTTTCCACAACCATGGGCCGAGGTAGGCTGCCTGGGTGACGTCGCCGATAACAATGTCCTTGCCATATTTGGCCTTGAAGGCTTTGACGAAGGCGGCGTTGTTGGCGTTAGGCAGACTCTGGAAGTACTTCATGGAGGCGTAGATGCCGTCGATGTTCTCGCCACCGATACCGAGGATTTCGTCTTCAGTCACCGAAATGGTCAGGAACAACGGCTTCTCTTTGGTCATGTCGATACCTGCGGCTTTCAGCTGTTTGTAGAACGCCACGTTGGAACCACCGACCACGGAGATAAACACTACGTCAGGCTTTTTCAGCTTGATCTTGTTGATAACGGAGTTGAACTGGGTGTGTCCAAGCGGGTAGTACTCTTCGCCAACCACTTGTTCGTGCAATACGTTTTCGATGTGCTTGCGGGCAATCTTGTTGGAGGTACGTGGCCAGATGTAGTCCGAGCCGAGCAGGAAGTATTTTTTTGCGCCCTTGGTTTCTGACGCCCAGTTCAGACCTTCGAGAATCTGCTGGGTGGCTTCCTGGCCGGTATAAATCACGTTCGGAGACTGTTCCAGTCCCTCGTAGAAGGTAGGGTAATAGAGCATGCCGTTGTATTGTTCGAACACGGGCAAGACGGCTTTGCGGGAAGCCGAGGTCCAGCAGCCGAATACCGCTGCGACCTTGTCGCTGACCAGCAATTTCTTGGCTTTTTCAGCGAAGGTTGGCCAGTCACTGGCACCATCTTCCTGGGTGTATTCGATCTTGCGGCCCAACACGCCACCCATGGCATTGATCTGGTCGATGGCCAGTTTTTCTGCCTGCACAGAACCGGTTTCGCTGATGGCCATGGTGCCTGTTACCGAGTGCAGGATACCAACAGTGACCGTGCTGTCGGTCACTGCCAGGCCGGTTGTGTTGGCACTGTCGGCCAGCACTGGCAAGCTGAAATGAGCCATCGCCAGTGTTGCGGGAATCGCCAGCATGTTACGTAGCAGAGTACGGCGTGTACCTCTGAGCGAGTCGTAATTCCTTGATTTTGAAATCATAATTGGGCCTCTTCATGGGTTCTGCTGTTAGCGTAAGGAACGTTATTCAGCATCCATCATCGGCCCGGGAAAAAATATTCGCGTCTTGTGACACCGGTGTACGTACATTGACGCATACCCGCCAGCAGGGCTTGTCGTTATGGTCTTGATTCATTAGGAAAGGCGATTTGGTCGCCGTGGGTAAATACAGGTTATGCCGCAACCGTCGCCGTACTCGAGTCGCCGAAGTTACAACCGTTGGGTAGCGAATCAGACGCTGGAAGACTTTGCGTTACGCTTCACCGCCAAAAATGCCCGGCGCTGGTCGGCGGCGCGGGTTTCCAACACCGCGTTGGGGGCCATTTCGTTTCTGGCGATGGAAGCGATTGGCGCTACGGTGACGCTGATGTACGGCTTTCACTCTGCGGTGGCGGCCATCATGATGGTGTCGGCGCTGATTTTTCTGACCTCCATTCCGATCAGTTATTACGCTGCCCGGTATGGGGTGGATATCGATCTGCTCAGCCGGGGTGCCGGGTTTGGCTATATTGGCTCGACCGTTACCTCGCTGATTTACGCCTCGTTCACGTTTATTTTTTTTGCGATCGAAGCGGCCATCATGGCGTCGGCGATGGACATGCTGTTTGGCATGCCACTGTGGGTCGGTTACCTGTTCAGCTCCTTGCTGGTGATCCCGTTGGTTACCCACGGCATCACCGTGATCAGCCGCTTTCAGTTGTGGAGTCAGCCGCTCTGGATCGTGCTGCAGGTACTGCCGTTTGTGTTTATTCTCTGGCAGGAATGGTCTGCGGCGACGGAGTGGGTGAACTATCCGGGCACTATGTCGGTGGCAGAGGATAGCCATCGCGATGGCAGCCATTTTAATCTGATGTTTTTTGGTGCGGCGTCGGCGGTGGTGTTTGCCTTGATCGCCCAGATTGGCGAGCAGGTCGACTTTCTGCGCTTTTTGCCCGAGCCAAAACCAAACCATCGACTGCGCTGGTGGCTGGCCTTGCTGGGCGGCGGGCCAGGCTGGATTGTGGTCGGTATGATGAAAATTCTGGCAGGCTCCTTTTTGGCGGTGCTGGCGGTGCGTTCCGGCATGTCGATTGCCGAGGCTTCTGACCCGACCCGTATTTATTACGTGGCTTTCGGTTACCTGACCCAATCACCGATGGCGAACCTGGCTCTGACCGGCCTGTTTGTGGTGCTGTGTCAGGTCAAGATCAATGTTACCAACGCGTATGCCGGTTCCATTGCCTGGTCGAATTTCTTTTCCCGCCTGACCCACAGCCACCCTGGCCGGGTGGTGTGGTTGGTCTTTAATGTGATCATCGCGCTGTTGCTGATGATGCTGGGGGTGTATGAATCGCTGGAGCGGATTCTGGGGATTTATGCCAACGTTGCGGTGGCCTGGGTCGGGGCGCTGGTTGCCGATCTGGTGATCAACAAGCCCTTGGGTTTGAGTCCCAAACACATTGAGTTCAAGCGGGCTTACCTGTACGACATCAATCCGGTGGGATTTGGTGCGATGGTGCTGGCATCGGTGATCGGGGTGATGAGTTTTATGGGGGTGTTTGGTGCTGTTGCCCAGGCGCTGTCGCCCTACATTGCGCTGGCAACGGCGCTGGTGGTGTCGCCGTTGATTGCAATGCTGACCCGTGGGCGTTTTTACCTGGCCCGTGAGGTGATTGTGCAGGACTCGGCGGTCTGTGAATGTGTGGTCTGCAACAACCATTTTGACTCGGAAGATATCGCCAGCTGTCCGTTGTATAAAGGCGCGATTTGCTCCTTGTGCTGCACGCTGGAATCCCGCTGCCACGACCTCTGCAAGGAAAACGCCCGCCTGAGTGACCAGATTCAGCAGTTGCTGGAAATTCTGCTGCCAACCTGGATGGTGGAGCGCATGAACCCGAGGTTGCTGCAGTTTTGCGGCTTGATGGCGATTATCGGCTTTATCGTGGGTGGGCTGTTCTGGATGGTATATGCCCAGATTCCCGCCTATGCCGAAGGACACTCATTACTCGCCGGTACTCTGATACAGGTGTATCTGCTGTTACTGATTATTATTGGTGTACTGATCTGGTTGTTTGTGCTGGCGAATGAGAGCCGGATGTTTGCCCTTAATGAATCCCAGCGCCAGACCGGATTATTGCAACAGGAGATTGCTGCACACGAAGTGACCGATCGCGCCCTGCAGCAATCCAAGGAACTGGCCGAAGCCGCCAACCGCGCCAAAAGCCGCTATCTGGGCGGCATCAGTCACGAGTTACGCAGCCCGCTGAACTCCATTATTGGCTATGCCCAATTGCTGGAAAAAGACACTACGCTGTCTGTTCGGCAACGGGACAAGGTGAAACTGATTCACCGTAGCGGTGACCATCTGGCCGATCTGATTGAAGGGCTGCTGGATATTTCCCGGATTGAAGCCGGTCGGCTGGAAATTCACCGTGACGAGTTTGATCTGCATCGTTTATTGGATGAGCTGGTGGATATGTTCCGGCTCCAGGCCGAAGACAAAGGCATTCGATTTATCTATAAGCCCGGCCCGTACCTGCCACACATTGTCCGTTCGGACGAAAAACATCTGCGCCAGATTCTGATCAACCTGCTCTCCAATGCCGTCAAATTTACTACGGTTGGTCAGGTTTCGTTAGCCATCAGCTACCGTAGCCAGGTGGCCGAATTTATGGTGACGGATACCGGCCCCGGCATCAGTGATTACGATATGCAGCGCATATTCCTGCCGTTTGAACGGATTCGTAAACCCGGTTTGCCACAGACGCCAGGGACGGGTCTTGGCTTGACCATCTCCCGTTTGCTGGCCGACATCATGGGGGGTGACATTCATGTGGACAGCCAGTCGGGCCGAGGGAGTGTGTTCCGTTTGTCGATGATGTTAGCCAGTGTGGCAACACCAGGGCCGGGGGTTGCGCCGGAGCGCAAGATTGTTGGTTACCAGGGCAGTGGGAAAACCTTGCTGGTGGTCGACGATGACGCCACCCATCGGGGGTTGATCAGTGAGATCCTGACGCCGGTGGGATTTGAGGTGCTGGAAGCAGAAGATGGCTACGCTTGTCAGCGGGTTTTACACCAGACCCATGTGGATCTGTTGCTGATGGATATCTCCATGCCGGGCATGACCGGTTGGCAGCTGCTGCGGCAATTACGTGATGAGGGTGTGAAAAGCCCCGTTGTGATGGTGTCAGCGGATGCGGAAGACCGTCAGTCCGCGCTGGCCCAGGGAGATGCCAGTGAGCAGGGCAAACGCCTGAATGATGGTTACCTGATCAAGCCGATCCGTGATCGCAAGCTGCTTGATCTGGTGGCCAGAGTATTGGATTTGCAATGGCAATATGAAGACGATGAGATTGCAGTGAACAACAAGACCGCCATCGGTAGCGATTGCGATATGACACGATCAGAAGCACGGGAACTGCTGGCGGCGGCTGAACTGGGCCATATTGCCGGTATGGAAGCCGTGCTCGCCGACATGGAACAGCGGCAAGCTGCTGCTGATGTACAGTGGCAGATACGTCACCATCTCTCGGCCTTCCGGTTCGATGAGCTCATCACACTGGCGAAAAAGGTGATCAACCATGAAACATAGTGCGACCCACACGTCTTCCGGAACCAGCACTCGTGGGGTGGTACTGATAGCAGACGATACCATCGAGTCGCTGGGTATGCTGAATGAAACACTCGTTCAGGCTGGCTATACCGTATTGGTCGCTATGGATGGTTTACAGGCCTTGGCTGTGGCCGAAAGAATGATGCCGGATCTGATTCTGATGGATGCCATCATGCCCAACATGGATGGCTTCGAAGCCTGTGAGGCACTCAAAAAAGACCCGGATCTGGAAGGTATTCCGGTGATCTTCATGACCGGATTGAGTGACAGTATCGATGTCGTGCGCGGGCTGGAAGCCGGAGGCGTGGATTATGTCACCAAGCCGGTCAATCTGGATGTGTTGCTGGCCCGAGTTCAGGTGCATATCACCAATGCGCGCAAGACACGCCGGGCAATCGGTTCCTTGAATGAGATTGGTCAGCCCACGTTTGCCTGCGATGTGCATGGGCAACTGTTGTGGTGTTCCAGTCGTACTATTGAAGTGCTGGCCAAAGCCGGGTTATCGGAGCATGACTTTCAGGAAGCAACCAGCGCCTTTCTGGCCTCGTGGTTTGCCAGCGCACCAGAACGATTCCAGCAAGTCAGGATTGAACAGACCAGCAGCCCATTGCTGGTGAAATTTCTGGGTTTACCCGCTCCCGGTGAATATTTATTGCGGCTGGTGGATGATGACGAAGTATCACTGCGGCAAACGCTGCGCGACCATTTTCAGCTAACGGTACGGGAGGCCGAAGTCTTGCTGTGGTTATCGCGTGGCAAAACCAATCAGGAAATCGGCCGGATTCTGTCCATGAGCCCTCGCACGGTTAACAAACACCTCGAAACCGTATTCCGCAAGATGGGGGTCGAGAATCGCACCTCTGCGGCGGCTCTCAGCCTGGGTTATCTGAGTCGGCTGTGACGCGCAGTTCAACAGCCTGCTAGACTCCGGACATTGAGCGAACACAGGAAACGACAAACATGAGTCAGCAAGACAATCTGGTATGGATGGATCTGGAAATGACCGGTCTGGAGCCAGAACGGGATGTGATTATCGAAATCGCGACCATCGTGACCGATGGTAATCTGAATCTGATTGCCGAAGGCCCGGTGATGGCGGTATATCAACCGGCTATCCTGCTGGACGCCATGGATGAGTGGAATACCCGCACCCATGGTAATTCCGGGCTGGTCGAACGGGTCAGCAACAGCACGATTACTTGTCGTGATGCGGAACAAAAGACGCTGGCGTTTCTCCGTCAGCACCTCAAGGCCGGTACGTCGCCGCTGTGTGGCAACAGCATTCATCAGGATCGCCGCTTTCTGGTCAAATACATGCCGGAGCTGGAAGCATTTTTCCATTATCGCAATCTTGACGTCAGCACCCTGAAAGAACTGGCCAAGCGCTGGAATCCAGCGGTGGTGTCTTCATTCAAAAAAGCCGGCAGCCATCAGGCTCTGGATGATATTCGTGAATCGATTGCCGAGCTGGCGCACTACCGTGAGCATTTTCTGCGCTTGCCAGAGTAATTTGCCAGAGTAATTATTGCGGGAATAAGCCCAGTCGCAGCCTGCCTCAGCGTTTCGGAACCTGTGATTGTCAGGCCAGTTTATTATGGCCCCCAGCGATTGGTATCCCATAACAGCCAGCTGGCAGGGTTTTGCTTGAGCTGGTTCGACAAGGACTGGTTGATGCGTTCGGTGAGTTGGCAAGCAGACGCCTGAATATGATCGTTGGCGGTTGGGTGTTCGGAGGTTAATGAGGCTTCAAAGATCTGCCGATAGTGGCCATTGGCTTCTCTTTGGGTATAGGTGGGTATCAGCGCCAGGTTATGGCGAAGGGCCATTTCTGCCGCGAATGTGGAGGTCCAGGCGGGTTGTCCGGCGAAGTCGAGCTGCTGGCCATTACGTCCTTTCTTGACCTTGATGTCGATCAGAATATGGGCGTTATCGCCGTTGCTCAGGTGGCCGATCAATTCGCTGATACGGGCGGTTGAAATCATCTTTGGCCCGACTCGAAAGCGGCGGTTAAAGGTCAGATAATCAAACCGTGTGTCGGCAAAATCCCGGTACAGCTCCCATGCCGGGAATCCCAGTTGCTCGATGATACGGCGGTTCATTTCCCAGTTATTGATATGACCGCTGACAAATAAAATACCTTGTTGGCGGTCTCTGGCATGTTGCAGGTTTTCCAATCCATCTATTTGGCTGCGTTGCCGTTCGTTGCCATCCATCGTGAGGGATTCTGTTGCGGTCAAGAGCAGGTTGGCGTAGTAGCGCTGGCGGATATGCTGGCGTTGTTCCACGCTGGCATCGGGAAATACGCGTTGCAGGTTGTCATCCAGATAGTGATTTTTTTTGGCCAGTAGCAGTCTGGTTAGACGGGCAATAATCGGCCCGGTAACAGAATAGTGACTGATGCGCTGTATCCGGGTTTGGCCTGTGGCTCTGATCAACCCAACCAGCAGTGAACCCAATAACCAGAGTAGTGGCCGCAGCAGATAGCGTTGGAGATGAGGTTTCATGGCGTGTTTATCCTGGCAGGCTGTTGCATGGCCGCCTCGGGCTTGTGTGTGCAGTCGTTGGTTAAATGGGTTCCAGCCCTTCTTCGAAGATCCAGCCCCGCTGGCGGCAAAAACGGAAGATACGGTTGACGATCGGATTGGCCCAGCCGTTGAGTATGCAGAAGTCGACGCCAAGATCCAGGTGATGGGAGTTGTGTTGTTCTTTGGTCATAAAAACCCCCAGTGTCTGCAGATAACGCGCCACGATGGGGATCTGTTTACGATGAGCGCAGCTGTGCGCGTATTGCGCCAGGGTCAGGGCACCGATAACCACCCAGAGAAAGAAAGATACCAGGCCGTCAATCCATCCAAGTGCGTGTAATAGCAGCAGCAGGCTGGTGCTGGGCAGGGTGATAAAATACATGGCAGGCAGGATCACCCGCAGGAAACTGCGGCGTCCCAGAGCACCGGGACTGAGATGGTGGACTTTGAAATCAAAGACGATGGTTTCCAGTGGCGAAATCTTTTTCATGGCGATCTGGCGCTTCTGTAAATAGTCTTGTGAGCCCTTGTTGCCCTGATAAAAATACAATTCCTTGAGCCCGGAATTGGGCGTGGTACGGCGATAGTCGAGAAAAAAATGAGTAATACCGGACAGGGTATCAGCACAGTAAATAGCCATGAGGCCCAGTGGAATCGCCCAGAATGATAGGGCACCGGATAATATGGCCGCGACCAGTAGACCCATATACAAGGCCAGGCACAGAGCTGCTGCACTGTAATGCAGGGTCTTGTTGCCTATAACGCCAACCATGGCCCCTGATTTGTTGGTCTTCAACATAGGCGGTGAGATCCTGGCAAGGGCATGGTTTTCCATGTGGATTGGACGAGACATGGCCATGGTATCGGGCAGGCTGGAATATTACAAACCGGCCGCTCAGGTAATCCGGCAGGTGGGATTCTGCGGGGTTACCTGAACAGACAGCACGCAAACATCACGCCGGTTGGCTGTCCTCTGCAACCTGCTGGATATTGGCCAGCCGTGCGACTTCGACGGCGTCGAGGAAGTCGTGGCCCCAGCGCTCAATGTCGTGGTGTTGGACAACATCAAAGGCGTCGCGTATGCGTGAGCGGGCTTCCGCTTCATCCATTATCAGTCCTTGCCAGGCGCTGTCGGCCAGTTCATGCGGCGAGTGGGGGTTGGTCAGCAAGGCACCACGCAGTTCGGCGGCAGCGCCTGCAAATTCCGACAACACCAGTACTCCGGCACCATCCACCATGCCCTGGGTGGCAACGTATTCCTTGGCGACCAGGTTAAGGCCATCGCGCAGTGGCGTAATCCACATAACATCTGCCATGGCGTAATAAGCGACCAGCTGTTCAAACGGCACTTTGCGGAAGAAGAACTGCAACGGTGTCCAGCCAATCTGGGCAAAGCGGCCATTGATGCGGCCGACGGCCTGTTCGATGTCGACTTGCAGTTCGGCATACACGGTCATTTCTGCCGCTGCCGGGACGCAGATGGTAACGAGAGTCACGTTACCAATAAGTTCCGGGTGTTCGTCCAGCAGGCGTTCAAAGGCATGTACTTTTTCCAGAATGCCTTTGGTGTAGTCGAGCCGTTCGACAGACAGTAATACCCGTGTCCCTTCCAGTTCTTGTTTCAGTTGCTGGATTTGCGCCTGGATTTCGGGGTTGTCGAGAGCGTGGCTGATGCGACCAAGATCGAGCCCGACCGGGTGTGCTCCGAGGTGAATGATGCGGCCACGCACTTCGATCACTGAGGTCATTTCCTCCAACCCGACGGCACAGCCGTAGGTCATGAAACGGGGTGCGCAGTTCTGTTTTTCCAGCACCTTGATGGGGGTGACGCCACGGGCGACGTCGACAAAATTTTCCGACTGGCGTGGAATATGGAAGCCGATAAAGTCGCACTGCAGCAGGCTGCCGATAATTTCACGACGCCATGGCACTACGTTAAAGACGTCAGCCGATGGAAAGTAGGTGTGGTGGAAAAAGGCGATGGTGACATCGGGGCGCAGTTCTCGCAGGAAAGCGGGCACCATCCAGAGGTTGTAGTCATGAATCCAGATAACGGCATTTTCTGCTGCCTCTGCGGCTGCCCGCTCGGCAAACAAGCGATTGACCTCAAGGTATACCAGCCAGTCTTCTTCAAGAAAGGTGGCTCGTTCCCAGAAGGTGTGAAGTGTGGGCCAGAAGGCTTCCTTGGAAAATTTCTTGTAAAAAATATCCACTTGATGGGTCGTCAGGGCAACGCGGGCGGCAACCAGTTTGGGGTATTTGACGATATCGACGGCGCTGCGGGTTCTGTAACCGGGAGTCGCTGGGTCAACCGTCGACCAGGCCACCCAGGAGCCGGGTTTGCCATCACCAAAAAAGCTCAGCAACGTCGGAATAATGCCGTTCGGCGAGGACGGTTGGCGCTCGACCATAACACCGTTTTCAACTTTTTCTTCAAACGGCAGGCGGTGATAAACCACCACCAGGTCGGATTTTCCGGTTTGCTGTTCTTCTCTGGATTCGGCTTCGACTCCGGCTTTACCAAGAAAACCAAAGTAATTGAAGGCTTCAAGAATACCACCGCAGCCATTTTTCTCCGCGTGGTAGACCATGGTGCTGCGTTCGGTTGCTTCCAGTAAACGGCTTTCGGAGCCGCCGACACAAACGGACGGGTAGTCGAGTGAAATCATCGCCAGGTCGTTCAGGCTGTCACCCGCGATCAGTACCTGATCCTGGCTCAGACCCAGCCATTCTGCCAGGCTGTCGAGGGTGGAACCCTTGTTGACGCCACGGGGCAACACATCCAGATACTGGTCTGAGGAATACAGTAAATCGCACCCGAGCTGGCTGACAGCGGTTTGCAATGCTGCGGAAACGCTGCCTTGTTCACAATAGTAGGAACAGCGGCGTTCCTGTGGCACGTCTTGGCGCTGCAGCTCGGTAAAGGCAGCCAGAGCATTGGTGACCGCCAGTTCGCCAGGCCAATTCTGTTCGATTTCGCCCTGTATATGGGTAATGGGTTGTAGCGTTTCTCCATCAACGATGGTGGCGCCGACATCGCAAATAATGTAATCGGGCTGTGGGATTGACGGGTCGGACAGCAGTGGCATCACCATTTCAATCCCGCGACCGGTAACAAAGGCTAGCCGAATATCCGGGTGATGATTAATCAGATGATAGAGCTGTTGTCGATCGTCCGGGTTGCCGGATAAAAAAGTACCATCAAGGTCTGTGGCGAGTAGCATCGTGCGTATTCTCCTTCCTGGGCTGGGTTCATCTTGAACGATGGGCGGCCCTGGTTGACAGGTCGTGATGTCTGCATGACTGACATCGGGTTAATTGGCTTCTGCAGCCATTGATACCGGAGCCTCGGCTCTGGCGGTGTGGAACATCCGGTCAGACTGCGCTTGTTCAAATGACTGGCAAGGTGACGGTGTTCCTGAATGTATTTCCCTCCGGCTACGTTTCCTTTTGTTGCCTTAGGCCATGTTACGTTGTTCGGGTGGCTATCAGCCGTATCGGTCGGGTGATGATGGTGACTCGGGCGGCTCATCACGTTCTGGGCTCTGCGCCATATCTATATCTTCTTCGGGTCCTTCTTCCGGCAGCATTTCCAGCGCTGTAGGGGTTGTTCGTACCATGGGTACAAACGGCGCTGCCGATTCAATCTCATCCGCCTGGGTTTGTGGTCGCTGCAGGGCATAAAAGGCGTAGGCAGCAATCAGTGCATGGGCCAGCATAAAAAACAGCAGCAGGGCCAGCGGTCCAGTGAACTCCATCAGTGTACCAGCAATCGCCGGTCCGGCAGCGGCACCCATTCCATGTAGTAATAACAAGGCGCTACCAGCAGGCAATATATCACCGGTTTCCAGATGGTCGACCAGGTGGGCAACAGATACCGGGTAGATGGCAAACGCTGCGCCTCCCCAAATGGCCATCAATAGCAATACCAGCCAGTAGCTGGACGGTAACAGGAACAGCAGTAACGCCACGGCTGCTCCGGCAGCGGCGGTGATGCCAAGCACCCGGCGGCGGTCATGCCGATCCGAGTAACGCCCCAGTGGATATTGGCATATGGCACCGCCAATAATGGTGGCCGACATCAGCATTGCGACCTGGCCGCTGTCAAAACCGATACGCTGGCCAAATACTGGCGTCAGCCCCCAGAAAGCGCCCATGGCAATGCCAGACAGGGCGCCTCCGGCAACGGCAACGGGAGCCAGTTTGACCAGTTTTCGCAGCGAGAAACGTTTGACCTCGGCTACAGATGGTTGGGCCAGACGCGTCCAGGTAATGGGCACCAGGCTGATACATACGAGCATGGCGGCCAGCGCGAAGAGGGTAAAGTTGGCCGGACTGTCGAGCTGTAACAGTTGCTGGGCCAAGGCCAATGAGCCGAGGTTGACGGCCATATAAATCGCAAACACCTGGCCACGTTGTTGTGGCGGCGTCTGGTTATTGAGCCAGCTTTCAATAATGGTGTACAAAATGACCAGTACCGCACCGGTCACAATCCGCAGCAGGATCCAGGCGACCGGATTAACCAGCAGGCTGTGTAGCAGCACAACGGCAGCGGCAATGGCGGCGCAGAGCGCAAAAGCCCGAATATGGCCAATACGCCGCAGTATGGGCAGGCCAATATAAAAGCCGACAAAGAAGCCAGCAAAATAACCGGAGCTGATATAGCCAATCAGACTGTCGCTGTAACCCTCCATGCCACCACGCAGAGCCAGCAAGGTGTTCAGTAAACCGCTACCAAACAGTAATAGCGACACCCCGAGCAACAGTGAGCCAACAGGAACAATCAGTGGCAGCATAGCGTCCCCCTTTTTGTTGCCGTTTTACCGGTTACCGGCGTTTGATAAACAGTGGAAGTAATCATGTCCCTTTTTTTACCTCTTCCACCAGTATGCCAGGCCTGTGGGCGTAACCATGGCGTTCCATTGTGTCGTGGTGGTTGACTCGTTGTTGGTGTCGTTATTGCTGCGTTCAATGTGACCTTGAAGGGCGCATTGATCACTGTCCGGTCTTGCACGCCAAACCACACTCCTCATGTCTTGTTCTGAAGCCAACGGGCTCTCAGCAGATCCGATTGGCCAATTGAGAACGCCCCCTAGGATGGCCTCAAAACGGGTCATATTGCGAATATTGACCACAATGCGCAGTTGAAGGGATGGTTCTATCCTGAAAACAAGTCAGTGGCAAACGGCAGTATGCGCTGTTTGTCGGTGGTCGCCTCATTGTGAGTTTTTTGTTTTACATAGGCTCTTGCGACTGCCGTGGATTACCGCTGTCTGTGTTGCTTCGCTGCTTTGGCCACAATGCCGCTGTGATCCAACTGGATGCCGTGTCCAAACCCGATTTACAAGAGCGTTTATCGAATACTATTCGGCAGCGGATTAAATAGATGATCCCTGATGTTTACTACATTCGGTCGGCGGTGCCAGGCAACATTTGTTGGGCATATCGTATTGGGCATATCGTATTGGGCATATCGTATTGGGCATATCGTATTGGGCAGATCGTTATTGTTTTGGGTGGCTGGAAAAACAAACGCCAAACGGCAGCCAGTGTTACGCGCAACGGACTTTATGGTCTCGTGACCTGGATTCTGGCTATGCCTGAGATTATGCCTGAGATTATGCCTGAGCTAGCGTCTGGAAGGCCGGGTTAGCGGGTGACCAGTTTGTATATCCGGTGTGTTACCGAAGCCAGGATAGTATTGCCAACATTGGGTCAGATTGTTAAACGATCGTTTGTTTTTTTGGTTGTCATCTATCTGTAAGCCATTGAAAATAGGAAAAATTACTACTGTGTCTTCAACGACATCCATTCTTCCACAAGAGTGCAGTCCTGCATGAGTACTTCGAATCTGGCGTTGGAGCTGATCGACATTCACAAATCTTATGGCGACCTGCAAGTGCTGAAGGGCGTTACGCTGCAAGCCAGAAAAGGGGATGTGATCTCGATTCTTGGATCCAGCGGATCAGGCAAAAGCACCTTGCTGCGTTGTATCAATTTGTTGGAAAAACCCAGTCAGGGCGAAATTGTTATTGGCGACGAACAATTAATGTTGAAGCCGGGTAAAAATGGCGAGCTGGAAGCGACCAGTAGCAAGCAGCTGGAAAAGCTGCGTTCCCGGCTCGGGTTTGTCTTTCAGCAGTTTAACCTCTGGCCGCACATGACCATTTTGCAGAACCTTATCGAAGCTCCAGTGCATGTGCTGGGGGTGCCCAAAGCAGAAGCCATTCAGCGCGCGCGTAAATTACTCGCCAAGGTGGGGTTGGCCGACAAGGAAAATGCCTATCCGGCGCATTTGTCCGGCGGCCAGCAGCAGCGCGTTGCGATTGCCCGTACGTTGGCAATGGAACCTCGGGTACTGTTGTTTGATGAACCAACGTCGGCACTCGACCCTGAACTGGTGAATGAAGTGCTGGCGGTCATGCGCGAATTGGCCGAAGAGGGCCGCACTATGCTGATTGTGACTCACGAAATGCGTTTTGCCCGTGAAGTATCCAGCCAGGTGGTGTTTTTGCATCAGGGTCAAATAGAAGAGATCGGCACGCCCGAACAGGTGTTCGATCAGCCAAAATCCCAGCGAGTGAAAGATTTTATGGCCAGCCATCAATCCTGATGAGCGGTGATGAGCAGTGCGGCTGCCGCTGCTGCTATTTTCAGTACCCCTTGATCTTATAAACCACGAGGAAAGAGAACGATGCGTAAGGTAATGACGACTGCCTGTTTGTTGGTATCCTGCCTGACGGCTCCGCTGGCGTTGGCGGGTGACAAAATCCGTATTGCGACAGAAGGTGCCTATGCGCCGTTTAATATGACCGATAATCAGGGCAACTTGATCGGTTTTGACGTCGATATCGCCAAGGCCCTGTGTACTGAAATGAAAGCCGACTGCGAGATTGTGGCACAGGACTGGGACGGTATTATTCCGGGTCTGCGGGCACGCAAGTACGACGCCATTATCGCCTCCATGTCGATCACCGACGAACGTTTGCGAGTGGTGGATTTCAGCGAAAAGTACTACGCCAACGTACTGGCGTTTGTCGGGCCAAAAGGCAAACCACTGGAAACCAGCAAGGCCGGTTTGAAAGGCAAGGTAATTGGTGCCCAGCGGGCGACCATTGCCGGTCAGTATCTGGAAGACAACTTTAGCGATATTGTTGATGTGAAGCTCTACGACACCCAGGACAACGCTTATCTCGATCTGGCTAACGGCCGTCTGGACGGCATTATGTCGGACAAATTCCCGGCCTATGACTGGTTGCGTACCGACGATGGCAAAAGCTTTGAATTCAAAGGCGCTGACCTCGACATCGATGACCATATTGCCATTGCGGTACGTAAGGGTGATGCACTCGCGGCCAAGTTTAGCGCGGCAATCAAGGCCATTCGTGCCAACGGCAAGTACGCCGAGATTAACGCCAAGTACTTCCCGTTTGATATTTACTGACGTTGGTTGCCGGAGCCAGAATCTGGCTCCGGCACTGTTGCAGATTTCAGTCCCCGGATTACGGTAGCCATCGCTATGGATTTACAAGGGTATGGCCAACTGCTGTTAAGTGGCTTGTGGGTCACCATTCAGCTGGCGTTGGCCAGTGTCTTTTTCGGTTTGATCATTGGTCTGTGTGGTGCCACCGCACGCTTGTCTTCGTCGCCGGTGGCCCGTGCGATTGCCACCACCTATACCACGGTGGTGCGGGGTATTCCGGAACTGCTGTTGGTACTGACGCTGTATTTTGGCGGTTCACAGTTATTGATGTGGATCGCCAGCCTGTTTGGCTATGACGAATATATTGATGTTGGCCAGTTTGCCGCAGCGGTTGCGGCGCTGGCGATCGCTTTTGGTGCTTACTCCACTGAAGTGTTCCGCATGGCGATGATGGATTTGCCCAAAGGCCAGTGGGAATCGGCCCAGGCGATGGGCATGACGCCATTAAAAACCTTTGTTCGTATCATTATGCCGCAGGTCTGGCGGCTGGCGATTCCGGGGTTGGGCAACCTGTTTCAGGTGTTACTGAAAGATACTGCGCTGGTGTCGGTGGTGGGTCTGAACGAACTGATGCGGCAGGCCTCAGTTGGGGCTGCCAATACCAAGCAACCGTTTGATTTTTATCTGGCAGCGGCGCTGTTGTACTTGTTACTGACGGTGGTGACGACCTTGCTGACTGGCTATCTCGAACGTCGTAGCAAACCGGAACTGAGAGGAAGCCGCGCATGAGCTGGGAGTGGGGGGTTATCTGGGAGTATTTCCCCAGGCTGTTACAAGGCGCCTGGCTGACTCTGGAGTTGGTGGCGGTTTCTGGTCTGCTGGGGTTGTTGCTGGCGGTGCCCTTGGCACTGATGCGAGCGTCGGCCAATCCGGCGATTAATGCCTTTCCGTACGCTTATATATTTTTCTTTCGTGGTACACCGCTGCTGGTGCAGATATTCCTGATTTATTACGGTGCGTCGCAATTTGATGCAGTGAAAGAGTCTTTGCTCTGGCCGATTCTGCGCGAACCCTACTGGTGTGCCATTATCGCCTTTTCAATGAACACAGCAGCTTATGCCGCCGAGTTGATACGGGCCGCGATTCAGGCGATTCCAAAAGGTGAAATAGAAGTCTCGCTGGCGCTGGGGATGAGTAAACTGACCATGATTCGGCGGATTGTTTTGCCCCGTGCTGCTGGCATTGTACTGCCAGGTTACAGCAATGAAGTACTGCTGATGCTGAAGAGCAGCGCGCTGGCTTCCACCATCACCTTGTTGGATCTGACCGGTATGGCCCGTACCATTATTGCTCGAACCTATACCCCGTTAGAGATGTTTTTTGCAGCTGGTATGGTGTACCTGGCAATGGCTGCGGTGCTGATTCTGATGTTTCGACTGCTGGAACGACGGTTGAACCGATACCAGTTTGCCAAACGGCCGATGTAACTTGATACAACCGGTTTTGATGGTTGTATAGCCGGTAGGTTGCTGGTGATGTTCAGGCGGGGAATGAGTGAGAATGGAAAGAACATCGGCCGACTGTTCAGCCCGACTGCTGGGCTAATGCCCAATCAATATGTTGTTGTACCAGCGCACTGACCTGCGGGCGTTTGTGTTCCAGCGCGGCGACCACGTCCAGACTGGCGGGAGCATTGCCCAACGCCACGGCAATATTACGTTGCCAGTTTTCATAGCCGGTTCGGCGAATCGGCATGCCTTCGGTTTTTTGCAGAAAAGTATGCTCGTCCCACTGAAACAGCTCCAGCAGCGTTGCTTTGTCGAGCTGGTGGCGGGGGGTGAAATCGGTTTCTGTGGTCGGTTTGCTGAAGCGATTCCACGGACAGCCAATCTGGCAGTCATCGCAACCAAAAATGCGATTGCCCATGCCTTTGCGCAGTTCAACCGGAATGGGGCCATCCAGTTCAATGGTGAGGTAGGAAATACAGCGTCGGGCGTCCAGTACATGGGGGCCAACAAAGGCCTGGGTAGGGCAGATCTCCAGACAGGCAGTACAACGACCGCAGTGGTCTTGTTGGTAAGGCGCATCCATGGGTAATGGCAGATTGGTGAGCAACTCACCGAGAAAAAAATACGACCCGGCCTGGCGATTGATTAACATGGTATTTTTGCCAATCCAGCCGAGTCCGGCCTTGTTGGCCAGAGCGCGTTCCAGTATCGGGGCGCTATCCACAAACGCCCGAAATCCCAGCTGTTCGACTTCGGTCGCCAGTTTCTGGCCGAGTTGGGTTAAACGTTTGCGGATTAACTTGTGGTAGTCCCTTCCCAGTGCATAGCGTGAGACATACGCCCTGTCCGGATTGCGAAGTTGGCTTATCAGATCAATGTGTGGTGCCAGGTAATCCATCCTGACGCTGATCACCCTGAGCGTGCCAGGCAGTAGTGCATCGGGTTTCCAGCGCATATCACCGTGGTCTGCCATGTAGTGCATCGAGCCGTGATAGCCCTGTTTCAGCCATTCTTGCAGACGTTCTCCATGTTCATTCAGCTCGATATTGGTAACACCGACTTGCTGGAACCCAAGCTCGTTTCCCCAGTCTGTTAGCTGTTGGCGCAGTCTGGCCATGGCAGCGGGTGGAATTAATTGCAGTTCGTCGGACATGGTTTCGCTTAGTAGGGAGAGACTGTTTATAATTCAGTCATTTTATCACAGCCACAGATAGCACCTGGTGTTAATCTTGGAACACATACTCATGCTTGACAGTCGCCGAGCCAGCCCTGACCGTGGTCAGGAGCAACGGCGTTGTTCTATTTTCAGGAATCAGGGATGAAACGACCAAACAGCATTGTGGATCACCTGCCCGGAGCGCTATACAGCGCCGAGCAAGTGCGTGAACTGGATCAGGCGGCCATTACTTTCGAGGGTATTCGGACCTTTGAACTGATGGCGCGTGCCGGAGAGGCTGCGTTTGCCTGTCTGCTCGGACGTTGGGGTTACACCGAGTCCGTTTGTGTAATGGCAGGGGCCGGGAATAACGGTGGTGATGGTTACGTACTGGCCGCCTTGGCCGCTCTGCATGGCATGAGCGTCAGCTTGTATACACTGGGGAATCATGAGCAGGTTTCTGCTGCTACTGCAGAAGCGGCTCAACTGGCGCTGGATGCCGGCGTCATTCCCCAGGTGTTTGAGGGCGAGCTGGATTTTGATGGCGAGCTGATTGTGGATGCACTGTTTGGCACTGGCCTGAATGCTACAGTTGCCGGTGTGTATGCCGACGCCATCTGGGCAATCAATGCCCACCCGGCTGACGTCTTGTCGCTGGATATTCCATCCGGCCTGGATGCCAATACCGGTTGCGTGCTGGGTGTTGCAGTGCGTGCTGATATGACGGTGACCTTTGTCGGTACCAAGCGAGGCTTGCTGGTCGCTGATGGCCCCGATCTGTGTGGTGAAATTGCTTTCGCGGCTCTGTCTACTGAGGCTGCAGCCGCCGGTCGACTGATTCCCGATTGCGAACGCATCAGCTGGCATCGGTTGCAGCAGCTTGGCCAGTTATTACCCGTACGTACCGGTAACTCCCATAAAGGGCATTTTGGGCATGTGCTGGTGGTGGGTGGCGATCAGGGAATGGTGGGTGCCGTTACCATGGCCGCCGAAGCGGCCGGACGCACCGGTGCGGGCCTGGTCAGCTGTGCTACCCGACCAGAACACAGTGTCGCTGTACTGGCGCGCCGCCCGGAAGTGATGGTGCATGGCGTATCTTCCGGGCTTGAACTGACCGGGCTGCTCGACAGTGCCAGCGTGCTGGCGGTTGGCCCTGGTATGGGACAAAGCAGCTGGTCCGAATTGATGTTACAGCAGGTGTTAAACAGCGAGAAGCCGCTGGTGCTGGATGCCGATGGATTGAATCTGTTGGCAACGCCAGCCTGGTTCCACGAATTCTCTGAACGTAACGTCGTGCTGACGCCACATCCGGGAGAAGCCGCCCGACTGCTGGGACTGGATACTATCGAGATCCAGCAGAATCGCTTCGTCGCGGCGAGAGCCCTGGCGGAGAAGTATCAAGCGGTTGTGGTATTGAAAGGGCGGGGAACTCTTATAGCTCGTCCGGATGGTCGTGTCGCGGTGTGTACTGATGGTAATTCCGGTATGGCTACGGGCGGAATGGGCGATGTTCTAACCGGCGTGATCGCCGCGCTGATGGCCCAGGGCAGTGATGCCTGGCACGCTGCGCGCTTGGGGGTTTGTTTGCATAGTGCAGCAGCCGATCTGGCGGCAGCAGAAGGTGGCAGTCGTGGCTTGCTGGCAACCGATGTGTTCCCTTATCTCCGGGCATTGAATAACGAGAGTTGAGACCCCTGGCATCATCGCCTCGCCTGGTTTTACTGCCAGTGATGAACCGGTTGCCTTTGATAGTCAGACTCCTGCATTCCGCCGCGAGGTACATCTCTCTTCCATTGGGAATCGGCTGTCGGGCTGATACACTTGCCCACTTTCCGATACCAGAAACATCTTTCCTGAACGAGTTAATGATCGCCGTGACCGATTGCCTCCCTCCTGCCAAAATGATCCTTACCCGCGAGCTGCACGGTGAGCGGGCGACGTTGCAACTGGCTGCTCAGCTGGCACCGCTTGTTGTTAATGGCGGGCTGATTTTTTTGCAGGGTACGCTGGGAGCGGGTAAAACTGCGTTTTGTCGTGGTCTGATTCAGGCACTGGGGCATGCCGGGGCGGTTAAAAGTCCGACTTACACCCTGGTCGAGGACTATCAGCTGGACAGTTGCCAGGTGTGCCATTTTGATCTCTATCGCCTGGGCGACCCGGAAGAACTGGAATTTATGGGCATTCGTGATTATCTGTCGGATCAGGCGCTGTGCCTGATCGAATGGCCTGACAAGGGACGAGGCGTATTGCCTGCTGCGGATATGGAAATTCACTTTGACGATCTGGGCGAGTCCCGTCGTCTGCAGTTGCTGGCATTGTCCGACCGGGCGGTTGTCTGGCTGGCGGCGCTAGAGCAAGGGGATGTTGGATGACGTTGTCCCGTGCCGCAAAAGCAACTCCGGTTGGGGCGAAAAAGTCAGTACTCTGGCATGTCTGTTTGTGGCTGGCTTTTGGTGGCAGCGTTATTGCCAATGCTGATGTCCGCGATATCCGGGTATGGCAGTCGCCGGAAAGTACCCGACTGGTGTTTGATTTGACCGAGCCTTCCGAGCACAAGATTTTTCCGCTCAGCTCTCCCAGTCGTGTTGTGATTGATCTGACGGATGCTGAAATGTTGCTGGATACCGCTGCGATCGATCTGGAAGGGACGGCGGTTGCGAGTATTCGCACCGGTCACCCCAGTAAAAAAGTATTGCGGATTGTACTCGATCTGAATGAAACGCTGAATCCGAGCAGTTTCCCGTTACCGCCGAATGAGGTCTATTCCAGCCATCGACTGGTGATTGATTTGAAACGGCCGGAAACCACCCAGTCGTTATCGCCGGTAAAACCGGTTAAAAAGGCCGATACGCCGGAATCTCGCAGGCGGGACATTATTGTTGCCATTGATGCTGGCCATGGTGGGGAAGACCCAGGTGCTTCAGGTGCACGCCGTACCAAGGAAAAACACGTGGTGCTGGCCATCGCCAAGGAATTGCAGGCGCTGTTGAAGCAGGAAGCGGGTTTTACCCCCTTTATGGTACGCACCGGCGATTATTATATTGGCTTGCGGGAACGGACTGAAAAAGCCCGGGCCGCCAATGCTGACTTTCTGGTTTCAATTCATGCCGATGCGTTTAAACAATCCAGTGCCAACGGCAGTTCGGTGTATGTGTTGTCCGATCGGGGCGCGACCAGCGAGACCGCCCGCTGGCTGGCGGACAAGGAAAACGACGCCGACCTGATTGGCGGGATCTCGCTGGAAGACAAGGACGATCATTTGAGAATGACGTTGCTGGATCTGTCGATGACGTATCAGCGTAATTCCAGCAAGCGTATTGGAGCCGACATCCTTGGACATATGGATAAAATATCTCATTTGCACAAGCGTCAGGTGGAAGAAGCGGCGTTTGTGGTGTTGAAAGCACCGGACATGCCAGCCTTGCTGGTTGAAACCGGATTTATTTCCAACCCGGAAGAAGAACGCAAGCTGAATACGCGCAGTTATCAGCAGAAAATGGCAGCGGCCATTTTTAATGGCATCAAGGACTATTTCAGTGATCATCCGCCCAGTGGCACCTTGCTGGAGGCGGAGCGTCGCCGTAATCAGGATGGCGCTGACCATTGGCACTCCTATGTCATTCGTAGTGGTGATACCCTGTCGGACATTGCCGTTCAGAATGGTGTAGCCTTGAACGAGTTGCGCCGTATCAACGGTCTGAGCGATGATCAGATTCGTATTGGTCAAACCATCAAAATCCCCAGCTCCTGAAGAACTCATGCCCAATATTCATCTGCTTTCTCCTCGCCTGGCCAACCAGATTGCTGCCGGGGAGGTGGTGGAACGTCCTGCCAATATCGTCAAGGAACTGGTTGAAAACGCGCTGGACGCGGGTGCAACCCGCATTGACGTGGACGCCGAGCAAGGCGGAATCAAGTTGTTACGGGTGCGTGATAATGGCTGCGGTATCGAAAAAGACGATCTGCCGCTGGCGTTGAGCCGCCATGCCACCAGTAAGATTAATACTCTTGATGATCTGGAAGCCGTGATTACCATGGGGTTTCGGGGCGAGGCGCTGGCGTCTATCAGCTCGGTTTCCCGACTGACCCTGACGTCGCGTTATCATGAGGCCACGGATGCCTGGCAGGTGAGTGCCGAAGGTCGTGATATGGTGACCAGTGTCTCCCCGGCGGCGCACCCGGAAGGGACAACACTGGAAGTGCGAGACCTGTTTTTTAATACTCCGGCCCGGCGCAAATTTCTGCGTACCGAAAAAACCGAATTCTCCCACCTTGAAGAACATCTGAAGAAACTGGCGCTGAGTCGTTACGACGTGGCGTTTTGTTTGCGTCATAACAATCGCGTCATCCATCAGCTACGTGTTGCCAGCCGGGGTATCGAACAGGAACGCCGGGTAGCGGCGATCTTGTCACCGCAGTTTATCGATAACGCCCTGCATGTGGATACCGAGGCGGCGGGTTTGTCGCTGTCTGGCTGGGTGGCGTTGCCGACCTTTTCGCGCTCGCAGGCGGATATGCAATATTTTTACGTCAATGGGCGTGCTGTGCGTGACCGGTTGGTCGTCCATGCGATCAAACAAGCCTACCGTGATGTGCTGTTTCATGGTCGCCATCCGGCCTTTGTGCTCTACCTGACGCTGGATCCAAAACTGGTGGATGTGAATGTGCATCCGACCAAGCACGAAGTGCGGTTTCGTGATGGTCGGCTGGTGCATGATTTTCTGTTTCGAACCTTGCACCGGGTACTGGCGGATGTGCGTCCGTCCGATCAATTGCCGCCGACCAATGCCGATGCGCTGGGAGCAGGGATGGCGGATGGCAAGCCAACGGTTGCGAGTGACGGTGTCTTGCATCCGGCCAGACAGTCGCTGCCGGTGACGGGTCAGGCAACGGGAGAATTTACCGGTCAGGAGCGTTTACCCTGGCAGGCCCAGGCCAGCAGCAGGGCTGCGATTGGCAATCAGGCGCAGCCATTTGGCCAGCGCCCCTCTGGTAATCAGGTTGCCGACCAACTCAGCGCTTATCAGGCCATGAGCCAACCACTACCGTTGTCTGGACAGCCCGCCGTAATGCCAGCAACCGATGACGGTGATATGCCACCGCTCGGTCTGGCTATTGCTCAATTGCACGGTATTTATATTTTGGCGCAGAACACCGTCGGGCTGGTGCTGGTTGATATGCATGCGGCCCACGAACGGATTACCTATGAGCGTTTGAAGCTGGCCGTCGATCAACAACAGGTCGTCAGCCAGCCCTTGCTGGTGCCGGAGACCCTCGCCGTCAGTGAACGCGAAGCGGATATGGCCGAGCAGCATGCCGAAGAGTTCCGCCAACTCGGGGTTGAGCTGGCCCGTGTTGGGCCGGAGTCATTGTTGATTCGACAAATTCCGGTGCTGCTGCAGCAGGCCGTGGTGCCGCAGCTGGTGACCGATATGTTGGGCGATCTGCTGGAACATGGCACTTCTGACCGGATTCAGGCACATCGCAACGAAATTCTGTCGACCATGGCCTGTCATGGTTCGGTGCGGGCCAATCGTAAACTGACGATTGCCGAAATGAACGCTCTGTTGCGTGATATGGAGGCGACGGAGCGCAGTGGTCAATGTAATCATGGCCGCCCGACCTGGACCCAGCTCAGTATGACTGAACTCGACAAACTGTTTCTGAGGGGGCGCTAGTGAGCCAATCCCGTTTGCCGCCGGCTATTTTTTTGATGGGGCCAACTGCGTCTGGCAAGACGGCGCTGGCGCTGGCGCTGGCGAATCGCTATCCGTGTGACATTATCAGTGTCGACTCGGCGCTGGTGTATCGCGATATGGATATTGGTACGGCCAAGCCTGACGCTGCCATGCTGGCCCAGGCGCCTCATCGGCTGATTAATTTGTGTGATCCGGCAGAGTCCTATTCCGCTGCTACCTTTCGCGAGGATGCCTTGCGTGAGATGGCGGAGATCAGCGCCCGAGGCCGTATTCCACTGCTGGTGGGTGGCACCATGATGTATTTCAAATTCCTGCGTGATGGTGCTGCGGACTTGCCCCAGGCCGATGAGTCGGTGCGCAGCCAGTTGCTGGCCGAAGCCGAAACCCAAGGCTGGCCGTGGATGCATGAGCGTCTGGCAGAAGTGGATCCGGCCGCAGCCGCGCGTTTGCAACCGATGGATCAGCAACGGATCCAGCGGGCGCTGGAAGTGTATCGGGTATCCGGCAAAACCCTGACCGAGTACTGGGCTGAACAACAAACGGAACCGCTGCCGTATCAGCTGGTCAACCTTGCGGTTTGCCCGACAGACCGGGCGCTATTGCACCAGCGTATCGCCTGGCGTTTTGAACAGATGCTGCAGCAAGGTTTTGTTGATGAAGTACGGCGCTTGTACCAGCGCGGCGATTTACACACCGGCCTGCCCTCCATCAGGGCAGTCGGCTATCGCCAGGTATGGGAATACCTTGATGGACTGTATGATTACGACAGTATGAGAGAACGCGGCATTATTGCCACGCGTCAGCTGGCCAAACGGCAGATCACCTGGTTGCGCAGCTGGCCTGATTTACACTGGCTTGAGACAGATTCACCGGATCTGTTGACAAGTGCCTTGAAAATACTTGAGGCGAACGCCATATTTAGCGAGTTGCCCTGAAAAAGCAGCGGACTGGGTTTATTCTATTTTTTTTGCCGCCGTATATTGGGGGCACCACTCTTTGAGGAGACTACAACAATGTCAAAAGGGCACTCGCTACAAGACCCTTACCTAAATCAGCTCAGGAAAGAGCGTATTCCGGTATCCATCTTTCTGGTTAATGGAATCAAGTTGCAAGGGCAGATCGAATCGTTTGATCAATTTGTAATTTTGCTGAAAAACACCGTCAGCCAAATGGTTTACAAACACGCCATCTCAACCGTTGTGCCATCCCGTAACGTGCGGATGCAGCCAATGGAAACCGGTGACGAATCCGGCGACGATAACTGACAGGATTGGGAGTAGCGTCTAATTGTTTTTTGAGCGCCCACAGAACGGCGGCGAGACAGCCGTTCTGGTGCATATCGATTTCCCGGAAGGCGTCAATCGTGAAGACGTTGCCGAATTTCGGGAGCTCGTGATCTCCGCCGGAGCTGATCCGGTCGAACTGGTTACCAGCAAACGTGATGTGCCAGATGCCAAATTTTTTATTGGCAGCGGCAAGGTTGAGGAAATTCATGACCTCGTGCATTTGCACGACTGCGAACTGGTGATCTTCAATCACTCTCTTTCCCCCAGTCAGGAGCGCAATCTTGAACGCACCCTGAAGTGCCGTGTGCTTGATCGCACCGGTCTTATTCTGGATATTTTTGCCCAGCGAGCCCGTACTCACGAGGGTAAGCTGCAGGTTGAGTTGGCACAGCTGCAATACCAGTCAACCCGGCTGATTCGCGGCTGGACTCACCTTGAGCGGCAAAAAGGGGGAATAGGCATGCGCGGGCCGGGTGAAACCCAGCTCGAAACCGACCGGCGGCTGCTGCGTGAGCGGGTGAAAAACATCCATGCCCGGCTGGCCAAGGTGCGTGCCCAACGGCAACAGGGCAGGCGAGCACGACAGCGTTCATCGATTCCGACGGTGGCTATTGTGGGTTACACCAACGCGGGCAAGTCGACCTTGTTTAACGCTCTGACCAGTGCCGAAGTGTATGCTGCCAACCAGCTGTTTGCGACTCTGGATCCGACCTTGCGTCGCCTGCCGGTGGATGACATCGGCGAAGTGGTATTGGCCGATACGGTGGGTTTTATCCGTCATTTGCCTCATAAGCTGGTAGACGCTTTTCAGGCGACCTTACAAGAGGCCGCAGAGGCTGATTTGCTGCTGCATGTTGTCGATTGTGCGGCAGCCGAGCGGGATGGCAACATCGCCGAGGTTGAGTCCGTATTGGCAGAAATTGACGCCAGCGATGTGCCACAATTGCGTGTCTACAACAAGATTGATTTGTTGGAGCGGGGCGAGGCACGTATTGATCGCGACGAACATGGGCAGCCAGAAGCCATCTGGCTATCGGCGGTTGAACGTAACGGTTTCGAGCTGTTAACCCGGGCGATTGGTGAATTGCTGGGTAAAGAACTACTGGACGAAGACATTCTGCTAACCCCGGCGGATGCCAAACTGCGTGCCATACTGTACGGGCTGGGTGCTATCCAGCGCGAACAGCATGAAGATAATGGCGATATACGGTTGTCGGTGCGCTTGCAGGTCGAGGACTTTAAACGTGCATTGGCACGGGCGGACATCGCCGAATCCCGGTTTTTGCCAGAAATTCGTGAAGCCTGGCAGTAACCAGCAACGGCTTTGGTCGCAATCCTGGCCAAAATCGTTATCATTGTACGACTGAATTTTCTGAACGGGCCCGAATGTCACTCCCTGTGGGGAGCGGCGAGTAAGGCCCGGTTTTTATGTATTGGATGCTTCCTGATTGGAGTTAACTATGGCCTGGAATGAGCCCGGCGGTAAGGGCAATCCCAACGATCCCTGGGGTAACAACAACCGCGGTAACAACAACCGCGGCGGCGGCGGTCAGCCACCCGATCTGGACGAGGCACTCAAACAGCTGCTTGACAAGCTCAACAGCATGTTTGGTGGCAAGGGGTCTGGCGGCGGTAATAACAAGGACAACGGCAGTGGCGGTTTTGGCGGGCTGTTCGCGATCGCCGGTGCCATTCTGATTGTCTTGCTGGGATTTAACTCGGTCTATACGCTGGATGAAACCGAGCGTGGTGTGGTGCTGCGCCTGGGTGAGTACAGTGCGACAGAAAATCCCGGTTTGCGTTTCAAAATTCCAATGGTAGATCAGGTTATCCCGGTCAACACCACGGGTGTTCGTGAAGTGGAAGTCAAGGAACGCATGCTGACTGAAGACGAAAATATCGTCGAAATTGAGCTCAGCGTGCAGTACCGCGTATCCGATCCGGTTGCGTATGCCCTGCGGGTTGAATCCCCAGAGCGTACACTGGTGGCTGCTGCTGAAAGTGCCCTGCGTCATGAAGTAGGTTCGACAGAAATGGATCAGATTTTGACGGTTGGTCGTAATCTGCTGGCCGATCAGGTGCAGCTCCGGCTGCAGGATTATCTCGATCGCTATCAGACCGGTATGGTGCTGAATACAGTCAACATCAAGGATGCCCGTCCACCTTCACAGGTGAAAGCATCGTTTGATGATGTGCAAAAAGCGAAGCAGGACAAGGATCGTTTTATCAGCGAATCCGAAGCCTATGCCAACTCGGTGGTTCCTGAAGCTCGTGGTCGTGCCCAGCGTCAGCTGGAAGAAGCCTCGGCCTATAAAGAACAGGTTATTGCTCGTGCCGAAGGTCAGGCTGCCCGCTTTAACGATCTGCTGGCGGAATACCGCAAGGCTCCCAAAGTTATGCGTGAGCGTTTGTATATTGATGCCATTTCAGATGTGTATACCCAGTCCAGCAAGGTGTTGGTCGATGTTGATGGTGGCAACAACATGATGTATCTGCCACTGGATCAGCTGATGAAGGCGATGCCCTCATCGCAGGCGGCATCGGGTAGTGGTCAGCTGACCAGCAGCGATATTTCCCGCCTTACCGATCAGGTGCTGGAAGAAGTACGCTCACGTCAAAGCTCCACTACTACTACAACCCGTCGGGAGGGTCGTTAATGTCTCCGAAAGCCTTTGCCAGTGCCGTGATTGTGGGTGCTGTCCTGCTGCTTGCCAGTCAGGGTTTGTACGTGGTTAACGAAACCGAACGTGCCATCAAACTGAAATTCCGGGAAATTGTCGATGCTGACATTCAGCCCGGCTTACACTGGAAAGTACCGTTTATTGAAACTGTCAAACTGTTTGATGCCCGTGTGTTGACGCTTGATTCCAGCCCTGCCCGTTTTCTGACTGCGGGTAAAAAGTACGTCATTGTTGATGCTTTCGCCAAATGGCGCATCAAGGATGTGCGGGCTTACTATCAGGCAACATCCGGCAACCGGATGGAAGCATCGAAATTACTCTCTAACCTGATGAACAAGGGTCTGCGCGACGAAATCGCTGCTCGCACCATGCATGATGTGGTATCTGGCGAGCGTGATGAGCTGATGACCAAACTGACCGGCTTGCTGAACACCGAAACCCAGTCGGAATTGGGGATTGAAGTGCTGGATGTTCGGGTCAAGGCGATTGATTTGCCCGACGACTTGAGCGAATCGGTCTATCAGCGGATGTCGGCGGAACGTGAGCGTGAAGCGCGTGAGCATCGTTCCCAGGGACGTGAGCTGGCAGAAGGTATCCAGGCCGACGCCGATCGTCAGAAGACCGTGATTGTAGCGGAAGCCTATCGGGATGCGGAACGGACTCGTGGTGAAGGGGATGCAGAAGCTTCTCGCATCTATAATGCCGCGTTCAGCAAGGATCCTGAGTTCTACGCCTTTACTCGTAGCCTGACAGCCTACACCGAGACGTTTAACCAGAACGATGTGATTTTGCTCAAGCCTGACAGTGAGTTTTTCCGTTACCTCAAAGACCCTTCCGGTAACTGAAAGTCTGTGGATAGCCGCTGCGGGGTACGGATTCATGGCCATCATCGCGCAGCTTTGCTAAAATCACCAAAACCGGGCACAGGCCCGGTTTTTTTGTGACATAACCACAGCATCAGACGATCGGTAGTCAGGCGCACTGACTCATGCGAGAAGCGCTGGTGTGTAAAGAAGATCAAGATATGACGCTCTGGCAGGAACTCCTGGTCGCCTTTTGTCTGGTATTGATCCTGGAAGGCCTGACGCCTTTCCTGATTCCACAGCGTTGGCGATGCTGGGTAAAAATGGCGGCTGCCAATAGTGACCGAACGGTACGCCTGGTTGGCTTGGCCAGCATCGTGCTGGGCCTGACACTCTTGTATGTTATCCATTGATATAGGCTGAACAATGACTCTAGCGGATCGCTGGCTATTGCCGGACGGTATTGAAGAAGTCCTGCCGCCGGGAGCGCAGCAGATAGAACACTTGCGTCGACGTTTACTCGACTTGATGGACGGCTGGGGTTACGACCTGGTGATGCCGCCCGTACTGGAATATCTGGATGCGCTGCTGACCGGCACAGGCAAAGATCTCGATCTGCGTACTTTTAAGGTAACTGATCAGATCTCTGGCCGCATGTTGGGACTGAGTGCGGATACTACACCGCAGGTTGCCAGAATCGACGCCCACAGTTTGGCTCCGCAGGGAATTGGCCGTTTCTGTTATTGCCGTACGGTTTTTCATACCCGTGCTCGTTCTCTGCTGGCCAGCCGTACACCCACCCAGATAGGCGCAGAGCTGTTTGGTGAAGCGGGGGCGGAAGCCGATGTTGAGATGCTCGGCTTGATGTTAAGCCTGCTGGCTGCCAGCGCTGTTGAGAATGTCCATCTGGATATCGGCAACGTCGGTGTATATCGTGCGATTGCTGAACAGGCTGGTGTGACAACGGTACAACAGGCCGAGCTGTTTGATTTGCTCAAACTCAAATGTGCCAGTGATATTGATGCCTGGGCGGAACGGGAAATTGCCGATAGCGATAGCCGCGCAGCGCTGCAACTGCTGGCACGTTTACAAGGTACGCTGGACAATCTGGAAGTCGGCTTTGGCAAGTTGACGGCACTGGTGCCGGCGGCAGCCGGAGAACTGGAACATATTCGCGTGGTTGCCAGCCAGATTCTGGCGCGTTTCCCTGCGGTACCGCTGTATATCGACCTGACGGAATTACGGGGTTACCAGTATCACACCGGTCTGGTATTTGGTGCCTATGTACCAGGTTACGGTGATGCAATTGCTCAGGGTGGTCGTTACGATGAAACCGGCAAGGCCTTTGGCCGTGCTCGTCCGGCGCGGGGGTTCAGTGCCGATTTGCGTGTTTTGGCCCGTCTGGGTAATTTTGTACCGGAGCGTAAACCGCTGGTGCTGGCGCCAACCTCTGACGATGCTGCGCTCTGGCAGCAAGTGAATGAATTACGGCAGCAGGGGATGCGCGTTATCTCCTGTCGCGAGCAGGATACACAGCAGGCGGATTATTCCCTGCAAACCATCAATGGCCAGTGGCAGCTGGTCTCAGTGCAACCAGTTCAAGATTGAGACAGACATGGGTAAAAGTGTTGTAGTTCTCGGCACCCAATGGGGTGACGAAGGTAAAGGTAAAATTGTTGACTTGCTGACTGAAAAAGCCGCTGCAGTTGTGCGCTTTCAGGGTGGCCACAATGCCGGTCATACTCTGGTCATTGACGGCGAAAAAACCGCCTTGCACCTGATTCCTTCTGGCATCCTGCGTGATGGCGTAACCTGTATCATCGGTAATGGCGTGGTCTTGGCACCGGATGCATTGTTGAAAGAAGTGCGGGCATTGGAAGATCGTGGTGTGCCGGTGATGGAGCGTTTGCGCGTATCCCATGCCTGCCCATTGATTCTGCCTTATCATGCGGCTCTGGATCAGGCGCGCGAAATCAAACGGGGTAACGCCAAGATTGGCACTACCGGTCGTGGTATCGGCCCAGCCTACGAAGACAAAGTCAGCCGTCGTGGCTTGCGTGTCGACGATCTGTATCAGCCGGAATTTGCTGACAAGCTGAAAGACGTCATGGAATACCATAACTTTGCACTGAAGCACTACTACGGTGTGGAAGAAGTCAGTTATGAAGCAACCTTGGCATCTTGCAAAGACTGGGCTGCACAGATTGAAAGTATCGTGGTTGATGCCGTAGATCTGGTGCACTCCGTCCGTGAAGCCGGTGGTGACATCATGTTTGAAGGTGCTCAAGGCACGCTGCTGGACATTGACCACGGTACTTACCCCTTCGTCACCTCGTCCAACACCACCGCAGGTGGCGTGGCGACGGGTTCTGGCGTTGGCCCCTTGTATCTGGATCAAATTCTGGGAATCACCAAGGCCTATACCACCCGTGTGGGATCTGGCCCGTTTCCGACAGAACTGTTTGATGACGTTGGCACGCATCTGGCTACGGTTGGCAAGGAAAAAGGTACGACGACGGGCCGCGACCGTCGTTGTGGCTGGTTTGATGCCATGCTGGTAAAACACGCGATTCGTGTGAACTCGATCAATACCATTTGCCTGACCAAGCTCGACGTACTCGACGGCCTGGAAACCATCAAGGTGTGTATCGGCTACGAAGATGAACATGGCAAGCGGATGAACGTGCCGGCTAGCGCTGACAAGTTTGAAAAGATCACTCCGGTTTATGAAGAGTTGCCGGGCTGGACTGAATCCACGTTTGGTGCCAAAACGCTGGAAGACTTGCCAGAAAATGCCCGCGCCTATATTCGCTTTATTGAAACAGCCATCAACGCACCGATCGATATTATTTCTACCGGCCCTGACCGCGTCGAAACCATCGTACTGCGTCACAGTTTCGACATCTGATCGGTTTTTGCCTGTCTCCTGCCAGTGCTGCATGTGTACTGCTAATGACAGGTAATCAAGGAGCCGCTGTGGCAACACAGCGGCTTAACGAGATGAATATTGCCCACTCCCTCACCTTGTGTCTCAGGGTGAGCCAGCCACAGAAGAATCTCCCTTTCGGCAATATAAAATCTCAGGAGCCTCTCCTGGTAAGCTAGAATGCCCGCCTCAATGATGCAACGTTTTCAGGTTATTGCTATTTATGAATATTGATTTTCCGCTCGTATTGATGGTCGCTACTGTGCTTACCGGCATTGTGGCGTTGGTGGACAAGCTGTTTCTGGCGACCCGGCGCGCTGATCGTGCCGATGCCAAAACGGCTCTGGGTGATATGGACGCCGCAGCCGTTGCCGCACGTGAGCCTTTTCTGGTGGAGCAGAGCAAATCTTTTTTCCCGGTGCTGGCGATTGTCTTTGTGTTGCGTTCGTTTATTGCCGAACCGTTCCAGATTCCGTCGGCATCAATGGAACCGGGCTTGACCGAAGGTGATTTTATTCTGGTGAGTAAATTTCACTACGGTCTGAGAATGCCGGTTTTTGGTAACACGCTGATCCCTGTCGGTGAGCCGGAACGGGGTGATGTGATGGTGTTTTTCCCGCCGGATGATCCGCGTTATTTTATCAAGCGCGTGATTGGCTTGCCGGGCGATCATATTGATTATCACAATCGTCAATTGACGATTAATGGTGAAAAAATTGCGACTCAAGCCTTGAGTGGAGAGCCGGTGTACCGTCCGGTCAAATATCTGGCAGAAGAGTCGCTGGGTGAGCACCAGGCAACTGTACAGTGGGTAGTCGGTCGCCCGGCAGGTTCTACTGAGTTGGTGGTCTGGGCAGGCCCAGAGGGCGAGTGGGATGTGCCGCAAGGGCATTACTTTATGATGGGCGACAATCGTGGCAACAGCAGCGATGGACGGGTGTGGGGTTTTGTGCCCGAGAAAAATATTGTTGGCAAGGCCGTAGCGGTCTGGATGCACTGGAAAAGTTGGAGTGACCTGCCTTCGTTTGAGCGTAATAGCTGGATTCAGTAACGCTCTGTATTGGCGGTAAACGCTACTCTGAACTATCTTCTGGTCATGGGAATGACTGGGAGGTGGTGAAGATGGCAGGACGTTATTGCCGCGTGTGTTTGTACAGCCGCTGGGTTGTATCCTGCTCGATGCTGTTATTGTTGGTGGCGATATTTCTGCTTAACCAATCTCCTGGTTGACGTGTTATTGGGGCGATCTGGCTTACCCGTGGTGGTGGTGTAAAAAAGTACTCAATAGGGGGTTGTTGTGTGGCAAAACAGGACTACAATGCGCATCGATTTCGTGCGCTGAGTCCTGATTATATGAATGTAGCTCGTCAACTGAAAAGTATGGCTTTTGATTGGGTCGATCGAGTGGTTCCTGTTAAGCCGGTTGTGCGCCCACCGGCTCTGCAAACGGCACTGGATCGTGAGTCACGGCGGATGCATTTGTATTTTTCACGTAACTGCCCGGCCTCGATTCAGGTGCGGCGCCATTGTTTACGCCTCGGTTTGCGGGTGGTGGAAAAAGACGTCGAACGTGTTGATGCTTATCGTAATGAGCTGGTTAACGGCGGCGGTGCACCAAGGGTGCCCTGTTTGCGTATCGACGGTGAGCAGGACAGTCAATGGCTGTACAGTCCGGATGCAATTCTGGACTATCTGGATCAACGCTACTAATAAACGGCTAAACGACGTTTGTTTCTGACTTTCTCGCTGGTCATTCTGACCGGCTGTGCCCAGTACAGCGGTTGTTACTTGTCTGGGTTTTATCTGTGGGCTAACACTCAGGCCTGAATAGCATGACTTTTCTTATGCACAATTGCTATGGCGCTGTTGCAGGAAACAACTGATTCCAACAGATATTACTCTTCTGCGTCACAGACCGTGTGCCTATCTTTGTATGTTTATCGCACGAACGCGTTACCGACTTTGCTGATTTGTAGCGTGTTGTTGTTATCTCAGCACCCAACGTTTGCCGTACCTAAGCTTGTAACAGACCCTTATACATGGCCTGTTTCATGTCTGTCTCCCTGCTCGTCGGAAAACTGTGTCTTGCCTGTCTCTTGCTGATCACGCTATCGCTGGCGAATGCCAGCTTGCCTGCACCCGATGGTTTGCTGATGCCACCGCTGGAGGAGGCGACTGCGGTTAGAGCAACCATCGGCCTGACTGATGTGACGAAACCCAATGTGCGAGGACTGGTGCTGGTCGATCGTCAGGTGAATGCCATTGCCGTTAACAGGACGCAGCCGTTACTGGTGATTCGGATTGCATTCAGTAATCAGGGCTTTGTTTATTCCAATCGGCAAGTAGCACAGCGCTTTTTTGCTGCCGAACAGAGTGTGAGTGCCTATTACGCCGAGAACTCCTATGGCGCACTGCTCCTGGTAGCGGCCAATCCCGACAACCCGGTTGTTGATGTGACGCTGGATTACCCACACCCGGATTTCGGGATGGGGGCGGGAGGCGGTGTTAGTGCCTTGCTCGCACAAGACAGCATGCTGGCATTGGAGCAACAGGGCGGCTTGCCGGATCTGACGGCATTGGATCTTGATGGTAATGGTCAGCTATCGGCTCAGGAACTGGGGATTGTGTTTGTGATTGCCGGTTATGAGCATTCCTATGCCGGTGCTGGAGCCAGTCATCCACGGGTATGGGCGCATCAAACCGCTTTTGGACAGCTGCTCATTCAAGGTCTGGCGTTGGATGGTTATGCGATGGTTGGAGAGCAACATGAAGACCATCTGGCGACCTTGGGGGTTATTTGTCATGAACTGGGTCATTTACTGTTAGGGCTGCCAGATTTACACAATAACACCGGCTTTGCCGATGGCGTTGGACGCTGGGGCCTGATGGGGCTGGGTGGTTGGAATGGTGAGCCGGTTGCCGGTGATTCGCCAGCGCATCTGTTGGCTTGGTCCAAACATCGGGCCGGTTTTTTACAACCTGAAGCTGTGGGTCAGGGGGTTAGTCAATGGCAGCTGGAAAGTTCGTCTCGGGCAGCCAGAGCACTGGAGATTCCGGTAGACGATTACCGCCATGGTGAACGGGTGCTGTTGGAATACCGAACCCATGATGGCTTCGACCAGGCACTGCCACATAATATGTTGCTGGTCAGTCGGGTCGATGATCGGTTGCAGTCGATGGCTAATGTTGCGACTGCCGTTCAGGCTACACCTTTGGAAACCGGTTTTGTTTTGAGTGAAGCCGTCGTTTCTGATACTGACCGCTGGCAGGATCAAGGGATCTACACTCTTGATGGTAGCCACTTGTTGGCGTTGATCTCCGGTCAAGGTGGAGACCAGGGTGCGCAACTGCGAGTTGAGCGCTTGCTGGATACGGGCGGGCGTAATCTGGGTTACGCTGAGTGGTTGGCGACGGATCGCTGGTTTGCCAATCGGGATGACCGGAGGTTGGTTATTCATTTTGATATGGAAACACAACCGGAGGATAGCACCATTGAAGGCGTAGACATGTATGCCGTCAGTGCCGGCATGGTGCATTTGTCGCTGACAGCGATGCCTGCAGCGAGGGGTGGCTGTGAGATTGTTGACCAAGACATGATGCTTGAGGCCGGCTGGAACCGGATCCCTTTCAGCGCCCACCGTCTGGGTGACTGTGGTGCCGTGTTGGCTTTGTCTGTGTCTGCTGTGGCGGGTGCCGTTAGCTCCGAGGGTGCTTCTATCGGGCTTGATCGGCAGGGGAGCAGCAGTGGACAGACTTTCTTACAGCAGCAGGTGCTGACGATACAGCCCTATGATGTCAATGTGCGCTTGTTATACCGTCTGGCCTTGGTGTCCAGGGGTGATGATACTGGCACTCAGGCCGGTACTGTTCCCGCAACAACCAGCAAAACTGAAACCCCGCTCACAACCGTTAGTAGCGCGCATGATACTGCTGCAGGTACAGGTACATCGGGTGGCAGTGGCTGGTGGCTACTGATCTTAGGGCTGCCCTTGCCGTGGGTGTCTCGCTCCTCGAACAGGACATCCGCCTGATTTGTATAACCTGATTGTAACCTGATGGTGGGCAATCATTGTGGGAATGTCACTATGAAGAATCAGCCCGGTCGTTATCTTACCTGTGCAGTCTGTGTCGCCGTCGTGTTGCTGTTGAGTGCACTGGAACCGTTTAGCTCGCAGTGGCTGGAGTTTAATCGTAACCGGATTGACCAGGGCCAGTGGTGGCGGTTGTTGACTTGCCACTGGGTACACTTGTCATTGCTGCATGCGATGGGAAATATCGGCGGCCTGGCGCTGTTGGCGGCAATCACTCGCAGGACGGTGAAAGGCAGTGTGCTGGTCTGGCTGTTGCTCTGGTGCAGCGGTATCACGGGTTTGGGGTTGATATTACTGGCAGCGGATTTGCAGCGTTATGTGGGATTGTCTGGAGTGTTGCACGGCGTATTGATGGTAGCTCCGTTTTTGGCGTCAGGGTATAGCCGTCGTGTCGCGCTGCTCTTTGCCGGTCTGATTGTGGTCAAGGTGCTGTGGGAACAGACACCGTTTTACAGTGACCAGACGATCATGGTGATTATTGGTGGACGGGTAGAAACCCGCGCCCATTTGTTGGGTGTGATCGCCGGTGGCGTCTGGCTGTTGGCTATGGCAGTCTGGAGCCAAATTTCTCGCCGGGATAGCCCATATGTCTCAGAATGATCAACAACAGCGCGGTCCATGGACTATTGTCAGCGCCCAATCCGTTTACGAAAATCCCTGGATAAGGGTCGACGACCACAAGGTGATAGCGCCAACCGGCAAACCGGGTATTTATGGCACCGTTACGTTCAAAAATCGTGCAATTGCAGTTCTGCCTGTCGCGGATAATGGTGATACCTGGCTGGTTGGTCAGCACCGTTTTCCTTTGGATCAATACAGCTGGGAACTACCCATGGGTGGTGGGCCACTGGATGAGGCACCAGAATTGGCCGCTCGGCGTGAACTGCAGGAGGAAACCGGACTGGTTGCTGAGCAGTGGCAGTCGCTGGGGTATTTTCATGTCAGTAATTGCATCACCAATGAAGAAGCCTTTGCTTATCTGGCCTGTGGGCTGACCGAGGGCAAGCCTTGCTTTGACGAAACCGAACAGTTGGATATTCAACGTATTCCATTTACTGAAGCATTGGCGATGACGCTGGATGGCCGGATTACGGATCTGTTAACTGTCGCAGTGATCCAACGCGCCAGACTGTTAGGTTTGGTTGACGCCTGATCGACTCAGTTGGCGACTTCCGAAATTTTTGTATTAGCATCCTGACGAAACTGCGCTGGACTGATGTTTTCGTGTTTGTAAAATATACGATCCAGAGCACGTCTTCCCGACAGTCCCAGTGTTACTGCAACAGCATCGATGCTGATGTTGCTACTGAGCAGCATGTGCTTGGCTCGCTCGATTCTTACTCGGGTCACCAGTTGTTTCAGTGACGTCGCTTCTCGTTGCAAGTGGCGATTCAGCGTCCGGGTACTGATATTGAAATGTTCAGCAATGGTTTGCTGGGTGGCGGAGAAACTTAACTGCCCGCTGGTCAGAGCCCGCTGGATATGATTGCACAGTGAACCAGCCCGCACGAGTTTGCGAAATTGCTGTTCAACCTCACGCCGCATCATTTGAGTAATGTTCGGGTTGGTATGGTGTAACCCCAGATCAAGACTGTCTGGACGCAGCTCGATTGTACACTGCGGGCAATTGAAGAGCAGATCGGTTTGCCATTGTTGAGTATAGCGCTGGGTGTAGTCTGGCTCTGGCCACGGCAGCAGGATGCGCTCAATGCTTAAGCGCGAGCCACAGAGATGGCGAAACCAGCTTAGCAAGGTACTGATCAGCAATTCCATACGCCAGCGGCTGACGTCATTCTCGATGACTGCTTTCAGATCGATGCGGACGCGTAATGGCCCCATCCGAGTACGGGTGACATTGACAACCATGTGTTCTGATAGCAGGGCGGAAAACTTTTCCAGATAGTACAGTGCTTCACGCAAGGTGTTACTGCACAAAAACAGATGGTGTAGCGGGCCGCTGGCAATGCTATCGAAGCGGAGTGGCGGTAAAACACAGAAATCGTTGTTGTTGTGTGTTGCCCGCAGATGGGCAATGTACTCGTCTGCGGTGGCAGCATCCAGTATGGCGGGTAGCTCCGGCGTTACATTCCCCAATGGGGCTGGCAGATGTTCCCTGTGTTGATGTGGCAAAATCTGTAGCAATGGCATCACTGTCAGTGCTGCAAGATACCCCTGATCCGTCGTCATATTGATTGCTGCCTTACTGCTTGAGTGTCGCCGATGGCGTTATTGTGTTTTTAAGTCTGGCGTGCGGACAAATAATAAGTTAATTATCAGTAAGATAGTTTTCATCATCAAACATGAATTTACCAGTAGAAAATTGTACTGAAGTTTGATCGATGACTGACTGAGTAAGAAACATGGCATACAATTTTCCGAATTTTTTTGACCAGCTTGATTGAGGCGTGCTTGATGTGCCCAGTTTAAAGGTTTAATTAAGGATCATTAAATGGCTTTTACGCTTTTTGGTACCGATGGTTGTCACTTGTGTGAAGATGCAGACCGACTGTTGCAACAGGCTACCACCCTGCTTCCGGTAACTTATCGATACGAAGATATTGCCAATGATGACAGGCTGGTCGAGCGTTATGGTATTCGTATCCCCGTGATTCGGCATGATGGCTCCTGTGATGAGCTTGGCTGGCCGTTTGATTTCGCACACTTGCTGTCCTGGCTGACAGTGCATCACTCTCCGGAAAAGGAAAACTGATTATGTTGATGAAGAAGATAATAGCGGGAACCGGTTTGCTCCGTATTCAGATTGTGATGGTTGCCGCCGCACTGTTGGCAGGATTGTCCGGCTGTGCTTCCAGCCCCTTATCTGCCAAAGGGGACGCAATTTATGATGCGTTGGCGCTGGATACGCGTTTGCGGACATGGGCAGACAGTTGTTCTAAAGTCAGCTACAAGGCGGACAAGGCGGCCCAACTGGCACGCCAGAACTGGTGGAGCCGGAATGGTAATCTGGTCGAAAGTGCCGATTATGGTCTGGCCTATGATCTGGTGACGGTGACAGACACCCGCCAGCCGACCGGTGCGCGTCTGGCGATGGCACTGACCTGGGGAATCGTTGAAAGCGCGGAGCAAGAAGTGAACGCCGCCTTGGCAAATAACGCCGAACGAGAAAGTAGTTGTCTCCAGGTGCTGGAAGAATTTGATCGTGGAGATCTGGATCTGGCGGATCGCGAGGCGACCTACAAGGCTTTGCTGGAGTTGCAGCATCATAAGGATATGCAAGGTGACGCCTTGTTGCTGAAACAGGCTGCTGTGGAGAAACAGACAGGCAAGGTGTATGGCCGATCATATTATGTGGTAGAAAAACTGTCACAGCGTTTTGCCTGTCCGGGAGCGCAAGTCAACTTGCTCAGTAACGCCTGGCCAGATGAGGTGTATCAGGCCCGTTGTGACGATGGCAGTTTTTTGCTTGTACGTTGTCAGTGGGGCAATTGCATGATTGTTGACTGATTTTACTGGTGGAATTTTATCGGTGGAATGACCAGGTCGGACATAAAAAAACCGTTAGCAGTGCCGGTAACGGTTTTTATGGTTCAGCGCAGGTGTGAAGTCTACTGCCATTTTATGCGCGTTATGCGCGCTCATCATTGAGCAATCCCTAGGCGGTATATTCAGCAGTTCTTGGCCGTTATTCACTCTCGGATTTGATCAATTGGAACAGGCTTTTGTAGGCTTTCCCTGGACGGGCATCGTCACCGCTCATTTCCTTTTGGGCATTGCGTACCAGGTTGCGCAGTTGCTGGCGATCAATATGAGGGTATTGCTCGATATAGGCGTTGAGACCGGTACTGTCTTCCAGCAAGCGTGTACGCCACATTTCATACTGCCGTTGACGGCGGCCGTAGGCATCGCTGGAAGGATCCAGTAGATCGATTTTCCCCTGAATACCTTCGATATCTTCATCACGCATGATTCGGCCGATGTACTGCAGATGGCGACGCTTGGCGCCATGCTGTTTTATCCGTCGGCTTTCTTCCAGCGCGGCCCGTAATACCTCGGTGATTGGCATGTCGTTCCACAATGCCGGGTTCAACTCCGTCAGTTGTTCTCCCAGTGCTTGCCAGCGCTCTGCTTCACGCTTCATTTCGGTCTTGCTGACCAGTTCGTATTCTTCGTCTGGCTGGGAGTCAAAGTCGTTCATAATAAATAGTCTTCTCGTGCGTATTCGTTAAAATGCGGTGAGGGCACCCCTGGGGCTGCTTTCACTGCTAGATATAGATCAGGGTCGCCAGTCCGAGGAAGGACATAAAACCTACGACGTCGGTCACCGTCGTCAGGATAACACCTCCGGCCAGTGCCGGATCAATGCCTCTGGCTTTGAGAATCTGAGGCAGTGAAGCGCCAGCAACAGCAGCAGCCATCAGGTTGATCATGATGGCTGCTGCCATGATCAGGGAAAGTCTGGGATCTCCGAACCATACCCACGCCAGTATCGCGATAACAATAGCCCAAAGTACACCATTTAACGCGGCAACCAACAGCTCACGATTAAATAACCAGCGGAAGTTGGCACCGCTGAGATGACCCAGCGCCTGTCCTCGAATCACCAGAGTCAGTACCTGGCTGCCAGCAATGCCACCCATGCTGGCAACAATGGGCATTAATACCGCCAATGCCACCACGGCCTCGATGGTTTTATCAAACAGTCCAATCACGGCCGAGGCGATAAAGGCGGTAATCAAGTTGATGCCGAGCCAGACAGCCCGTCGTCGGGCCGTTTTGAGTGCTGGTGCGAAGGTATCTTCATCTTCGTCCAAACCCGCCATGCTCATCAGTGAGTGATCAGCCGTTTCGCGGATAACATCGACCACGTCATCGATGGTGATACGGCCCAGTAGCATGCCGTTGGCATCCACTACCGGTGCCGATACCAAGTCGTGACGCTCGAACAGTTTGGCGACTTCGGTTTCGTGCTGGGTTGCCTGGATCACAGTGCTGCCGGTTGACATGACTTCACGAACGGTCTGCAACGGGTCGCTCACCAGCAATTTACGGATTGGCAGGGCACCAATAAACTCGTTTTGCCGGTTTACCACCAACAGGTTATCCGTCATGTCTGGCAACGATTGGTGGCGGCGCAGATAACGCAGCACCACATCAAGGGTGATGTCCGGGCGAATGGTGATGGTGTCGGTGTTCATCAGACCACCGGCGCTGTCCTCCGGGTAGCCAAGAATGGCTTCAACACGAGCACGATCCTGATGATCCATCGAGCTCAGAATTTCCTGGGTAACCTGCTCAGGAAGTTGCTGGAGCATATCGGCAATATCATCGCTGTCGAGATCTGCGGTGGCATCAACGACTTCCTCGGCGCTCATGTCGCTGAGGAACTGGCTCTGGATATCGATCGCCAGATATTGCAGCACTTCACCTTCGATTTCCTTGTCGACCAGTTCCCAGATAATTTTTCGGGCCTTGGGCGGAGAGGATTCGATCAGATGGGCAACATCGACAGGGGCGAGGCCGGAGTTGATGATCCGGCGCACCCGAGTCATGGCACCAGATTCGAGCGCTTCGTTCAGGCTATGGAGTTTGGATCTGGCCTTTTCGCTGAGTTCTGCCATGGGAGCCCCGATACGGAGTGAATGGCATGATTCTAGCGTGAATCGTCGAGTGTTGCCATGTGAGCAGTGCTGAAACTACTCGCATTTATGTCGCTAGTGATTTGATTTTATAGGAAACTTTTTATGTGTTAGCGAATCTTGGCAAGCAGTGGCGACACCAGGGTGAGTACATTTTATTCGCCTTCATCGAAGCGGCGGTTGATCAGCTCGCAGAGCGCATCCAGTGCTGGCTGGGCATCGTTACCCTCGGCTTCGATTTGAATATCAGTGCCCTTGCTGGCGGCGAGCATCATCACCGCCATGATGCTTTTGGCATCAACCATGCGGTTCGGATAGCCGATCTTGACGGTAGAACCATAGGCGGCAGCAGTTGAAACCAGTTTGGCTGCTGCCCGTGCGTGTAAACCAAGCTTGTTGATGATGGTTATTTGAGTGCTGACCATCCAGGCTCCCGGAACGATGTTATTGTTTTGGGTGAGTATCAGTGACTGCCGTTGGCAGTCGACCGTAGCTCGCGGTGACGTACCTGAACGTTGCCAAATTCTTGCTTGAAGGCTTCTGCCAGCCGTTCCGATAAATACACTGAACGATGCTGGCCGCCAGTGCAACCAATCGCAACGGTTAAATAGCTGCGGTTATTTTCAGCAAAACGGGGTAGCCAACGCAACAGGTACGCCTGAATATCATTAAATAGTTCGGTGACTTCCTGTTGGCCGGACAAGAACTCGATGATGGCCGGGTCTTGCCCAGTCAGCGGGCGCAATTCATGCTGCCAGTAGGGATTGGGCAGGTTGCGCACATCGAAAACGAAGTCGGCATCCAGGGGAATGCCCTGTTTGAAGCCGAACGACTGGAACAGCACAGCCATGTCTGGAGTGATTTTCTCGGCCACTCGCAGTTTGATCAGGCTCCGCAGCTCATGTACCGACATGCGTGTCGTATCCAGAGTCAGATCCGCGAGGTTGGCGACGGGTTCGAGTAATTCGGTTTCGCGCTCAATGGCTTCCGCCAGGGAGATATTGTCATTGGTGAGCGGGTGCTTGCGCCGGGTTGAACTGAAGCGTTGTAACAGGACTTCTTCGGTGGCATCAAGAAAAACGATATCGACCTGGCGATACTGCTCCGGCAAGCGGGTCAGTACCTGGGTCAGTTGCTCTATGGCATCGGGCAGGTTACGAACGTCAACGCTGACAGCAACGTTGGCGCGTTTTTCCGCACTGTAGGGCAAGCCTGCGAGTGCTGGCAGTAAATCGACCGGTAGATTATCGATGCAATAAAACCCGAGGTCTTCAAGCACCGCCAGTGCGCTGGATTTACCTGAGCCTGAACGGCCACTGATCACAACCAGACGCATGTGCTGTCTCCGTGTTTTGGGCAAGGTCAGTTGTCGGCCAGCGCCCGTTGATACAGTTCCTGGTCGCTGCTCGCACTGCGTAATAGGTGGCGATATTGGCTCTGGCTGAAATTTTCTGCCAGGGTTGCCAGTATTTTCAGGTGGTCGTCTGTTGCTTCTTCAGGCACCAGCAAGGCAAATACAAGATCGACCGGTTGATGGTCTATGGCATCAAAGTCGATGGCCTCACGCAGGTGGAGTAATACCCCAACGGCCTGTTCACATTGTCGTAATCGACAGTGGGGGATAGCGATACCTTCGCCAATGCCGGTACTGCCAAGGCGCTCACGCCCAAGCAGACGTTCAAAAACCTCATCCGATGAGCTGCCATCCACTTCTTCAGCAATCAGCTCTGCCAGAAACTCCAGCAGTTTTTTTTTGCTGGTCATGGCGACATCGGTACGAGTACGTTCAGGCGCAAGAATATCGGCAATCGCTATGCTCATGTGTCAGCCTTGTCCGTGCTGTCGGGCAACCAGTTTTTCTTTGTGTTTCAGCACTTGCCGATCCAGTTTGTCGGCCAGCAAGTCAATGGCAGCGTACATGTCGTCATGGGATGACGTCGCATGAAAATCGGCACCACTGACGTGGAGTGAGGCTTCTGCCAGCTGGCGTCCCTTTTCGAGGGTCAGGGTAACCTGACCGGAGGTAATGGGTTCGGCATGTCGCTCAAGGCGAACCAGTTTTTCCTTGACGTATTCTTCCATGGCTGCGGTAACTTCGACATGGTGTCCACTGATATTGATGCTCATAAACGGCTCCTTATGGCTCGCTTTAAACCGAACAAGGATCGACGGGGTCGATCAAATCAACTGTTTCCGCTCATTCGATGGCGGAATCATCATTGCCTCACGATATTTGGCCACCGTGCGGCGTGCAACCTGAATTCCCTTATCTCCGAGGACGACGGCGATCTTGTTGTCACTCAGTGGCTTGCGCGGGTTTTCTTCGCTAATCAGCTTCTTGATCATGGCGCGAATGGCGGTTGATGAACATTCGCCGCCAGCATCGGTATTGACATGGCTGGAGAAGAAATACTTCAGCTCAAAAATACCACGCGGCGTGTGCATGAATTTTTGTGTCGTTACCCGTGAAATGGTCGACTCGTGCATACCAACGGCATCGGCAATATCATGCAGTACCAGTGGTTTCATAGCTTCTTCGCCCTGCTCAAAAAAGTCGAGCTGATATTCGACAATTTTGGTGGCGACTTTCAGCAGGGTTTCGTTGCGGCTTTGCAGGCTTTTGATAAACCAGCGCGCTTCTTGCAGGTGATCTTTGAGGAAGGCGTTGTCAGCACTGCTGTCCGAGCGGCGCACCAGCGAGGCGTAGTCGGAGTTTACCCGCAGTTTTGGGGCAATATCCGGGTTCAGTTCAACGCGCCATTCATCGCGGATGTTGCGCACGATCACGTCGGGCACAACGTATTCTGACTGTTCGGAGCTGATTCCGGCCCCTGGCTTGGGATTCAGCTCCTTAACCAGACGCAAGACGGCTTTGAGGTCTTCTTCTTTCAGCCGGGTTTTGCGCATCAGCGTGGGGTAGTCTTTACTGCCCAGCAAGGCAATGTAGTCACCGATCACCAGTTTGGCTTCTGCCAGCCAGGGAGTGTCGGCTGGTAGCTGGTTTAACTGCAGGATCAGGCATTCGCGCAGGTCGCGGGCAAAAACACCAGCCGGATCAAACTGTTGCAGACGTTTGAGTACGGCTTGGACTTCGTCTTCCTCAACCCCAAATTCCGGATCCATGGAACCCAGTACGTCGTCTATGGTGGTGTGGAGGTAGCCGTCGTCGTCGACACCGTCAATCAGCATGGTGGCAATCTCGCGATCGACATCACTCATGGGAGTCAGATTCAGTTGCCATTCCAGATGCCCTTGCAGGTCGTCGGAGGTGGCATGACGGGAGTCGTAGTCAAAGTCGTCGTCGCCGACAGAGCCTGAGCCGGAGGAAACGCCAGCGGTAGTCTGGAAAGTATCGTCCCAATTGCTGTCGACCGGCAGGTCATCCGGCATCTTGTCGTCCGACCACTGTTCACCCAGTTCCTGGGCGTCTGTGTCGGTCGCTGTCGCCGTGACGGCGGCTTCTCGTTCCTGATCGCCGTTGTTTTGCTGAGCATCCGTGTAGTCGTCGTGCTCGGACTCTTCGAATTCCAGCATGGGATTGGAATCCAGGGCTTCCTGGATTTCCTGTTGCAGATCAAGGGTAGACAATTGCAGCAGTCGAATTGCCTGTTGCAGCTGGGGGGTCATGGTCAGCTGCTGACCCATTTTTAACTGAAGCGATGCTTTCATACAGCGTTATAGTTCATCGGTTGTCGGCATGGTCTGTGCATTATACGCCAGCCTGTGAGGCTGGGAATGCTTTTCATGGTGTCGAAATGAAACAGCGCCGGGCATCATAGCCCTGTAAGCCAGTAAGAATCAAAGACGGAAGTCCTGACCAAGGTAGATGGCCCGAACCTGTTCGTTGGCGAGTACTTCATCGGCGCTGCCTTCGGCAATAATGTGTCCACCGCCTACGATATAGGCTTTTTCACAAATTGCGAGGGTTTCGCGGACGTTGTGATCGGTAATCAGTACGCCAATGCCGCGCGCCTTGAGCTGGCGAATGATGGCCATAATGTCGGATACGGAAATCGGGTCGACACCGGCAAAGGGTTCATCGAGCAAAATAAATGAGGGTTCGGCGGCCAGTGCCCGGGCAATTTCTACCCGGCGGCGTTCACCGCCGGAGAGTGACATCCCCAGGCTGCTGCGAATGTGCTGGATGTGAAATTCGTCCAGCAGTTGTTCCAGCTGTTGCTGGCGTTGTTGTTTTTGCAGTTCTGTGCGGGTTTCCAGAATGGCCATGATGTTGTCTTCGACGCTGAGCTTGCGGAAGATCGAGGCTTCTTGTGGCAGATAACCAATGCCTTTCTGGGCGCGGCCATGCATGGGCAGGTGACTGATGTCGTCGTCGTCAATTTTGACGCGTCCCTTGTCGGCCTGTACCAGGTTGACAATCATGTAAAAGCAGGTGGTTTTGCCGGCTCCGTTGGGGCCGAGCAGGCCAACAATTTGCCCGCTGCTGACGGCAAGGGATACGTCTTTAACGACCTCTCGGCCGCTGTAGCTTTTGGCCAGATGTTCCGCCCTGAGCGTTTTCATGGTTGTGCTTCCGTGTCGGGCTGGGGCTGGATAATCACCCGGATACGCTGTTTGTCTTCCGACTCAGCCGTGCCATCGGCAGGCGTGTCGGAGCCGCTGGCGGTTACGGTTTCCTGTTCAATGTCGTAGCGAATCAGTTCGCCACTGAAGAGGTTGTTTTCCTGGCGTAATTCGGCATTGCCTTTGAACGCGATTTCCTTGCGGGTGGCGTAAAAATCGATGCGATTGGCGGTTGCCTGAGTGACCGGCTTGTTGTTGCTGACCTGTTGCTGGTAGCGGGCGGGTTGACCTTCGGCGATGGCTTGTTCGAGAATTTTGCCATTCAGGATCAGTACCAGGCGTTCAGATTCGATTTTCAGGGTACCTTGCGTCAGTACCACATCCCCTTCATAAACGACCATGCCGGTTTTGCGATCGAGTTCGGCGCGGTCGGACTGGATAATCATTTCTTGCTGCCAGTCTTCTGGCAAGGCCTCTACCGTGGCAACCAGGGCGCTGGTGAGCAGCAGCAGGGCTGCCAGTTTATTGTACATACCGGGTACTCACGTGTTCTTGAAGGTCGAGGTGTTGACGCTTGATGTCCAGAGTCATGCCTGTTGCATGGGTAATGCTGTTGCCATTTCGAATGGTAACCTGTTTGGTCGTAGAGGCTGTAGCCAATTCCGGTTGGTAGAGCAGTTGGCTGGTTTCAATGCTCAGCGTGTCATTTGTCTGGCCGGTCTCCGCCAGCGAACGTATTTCGACCTGATTGCGTAATTCAACCTGACTGTTGGCATCCTGAATGCGACCGGATTCGGCACTGACGCGCCATGTTTGTTGAGGTGCTGTTTGAGTGATAATAACGGGCTTATCCAGTCGGGTTTCCGAGAACGCCGGAATATGACTGGAACCATCCGCCTGCAGCGTTTGCTGTAGCTGACCAAGGGCGTCGTAGTGGCGATGGCGCAGTTGCTTGCCGTAATAATCCGGCTCAAGACTGACCACCTGGGTTGCAGCAGTGACCAGTTCGGTGGTGTAGCGTTCTACTGCCAGCAAGGTGAGGCCAAAGACCACCGCCAGTACCAGCAGCAGATAGCGCTTGCGCATCAGATGACCCCGGCACGCAGCAAGTCGTGCATGGTAATCACGCCGCAGATGCGGTGGTTTTCAGCCACGACAAGCGCGTTGATTTTACTGTCTTCCATGATTTTCAGCGCTTCTGCGGCCAACATACCGGGTAATATGGTTTTGGCATGGCGCGTCATCAGGTCGGCAATAATGGCGGAATGGATATCAACACCATGGTCGATGGTACGGCGCAGGTCGCCATCGGTGAAAATTCCCACCAGGTCGCCGGAAGCGGTTTGAACCGTGGTCATTCCGAGGCCTTTGGTGGTCATTTCAAGCAACGAACGCGACAAGCTGGATTCTGGCCTGACAGTGGGAATCTCCGGGCCGCTGTGCATGATGTCTTCCACTTTTAGCAGCAGACGCCGCCCGAGGCTGCCGCCTGGATGTGAAAACGCGAAGTCTTCAGCGGTAAATCCGCGTGCTTCCAGCAAGGCGATTGCCAATGCATCTCCCAGTACCAGGGCACTGGTGGTCGAGGAGGTGGGTGCCAGACCCAGCGGACAGGCTTCTAAATCAACACTGGCGTTCAGATGGGCAGCCGAGGCCAGGCCCAGCGTGGAGCGCGGATTGCCGGTGATGCTGATCAAAGGGATCGCCATGCGTTTCAATAACGGCAGCAGGCTGGTCACTTCTGCGGTTTCACCAGAGTTACTCAGAGCAATCACGACGTCTACTGCGGTGATCATGCCCATATCGCCGTGACTGGCTTCACCAGGGTGAACAAAAAAGGCCGGTGTTCCTGTGCTGGCCAGTGTGGCTGCAATTTTGTTGCCGATGTGGCCGGATTTTCCCATCCCGGTGACCACGACTCGACCCTTGCAAGACAGCATCAGCTGGCAGGCAGCAATAAAGTTGCTATCCAGCATGGCTGACAGATTATGGATGGCGCGCTGTTCCAGTTCGATGGTGCGCAGCGCCGATTTCAGAAAATCAAAATCAAATTCAGTGTTCATTGTTATCCGTTGCTTGTCATCATAAACAGAGTGGTCAAGTAGCCCAGATAGCCCAGCCCAAGCAGGCTGCCACTGAAGCGTCCCATCACTCCACTACGACGATTGAGTATAAACAGCACCAGCAGTGCCAGAGTCAGTGCCAACATGACGGGCAGGTCGCGATACAGTGCCATGGGTTCGACTGCGACTGTCGCGATCAGACCGGGAACGGGCATTACCGCGAGCAGGTTAAATATGTTGGAGCCAATCACGTTGCCAATCGCAATATCGTGATGCCCTTTGAGAGCGCTGGCAACCGATGCCGCCAGTTCTGGCAGGCTGGTACCAATGGCAACGATGGTCAGGCCAATCATCAGATCGCTGATGCCAAAGCTGCGGGCAATTTCTGTTGCGCCCCAAACCAGTGCCTTGGAGCTAATCATCAGGCAGACCAGTCCGAGCAAGAGCCAGAACACCGCCATCTTGGTGGACAGCGATTCAATCGCTGCGGCTTCGTCTTCATCAACCAGCGATTCGCCGCTGTCATCGGATTCCTGAAACAGGATGTACATGGCAGCAACCAGTCCGGCCAGCAGCAGGATGGAATCAATATAGCTGAGTTCCAGGTCGGCCAGTGTCAAACCGGCAAGGATACTGACCAGCAACAGCAGCGGCAGTTCTTTGCGTAACAACTTCTTTTTCAGCGGAATCGGGCTGACCAGTGCAGTAATACCCAGTACCAGGCCGATATTGGTGATGTTGGAACCCAGTGCATTGCCTATGGCGAGGTTACCTGCACCATCCAGTGTCGCGACGGCAGAGACAAACAGCTCGGGGGCTGAAGTGCCGATGGAGACAATGGTCAGTCCGACCAGCAGCGGTGACATGCCGAGACGACGGGCCGTCGCCGCAGCACCGAGGACAAATTTGTCGGCACTCCATACCAGAACAACCAAACCGATAAGGACGGCAACCAGTGCTGTGATCATGATGCTCCTGCAGGTGAATTCTGCTTTGACGTGCTTGATGATAGAGAGGCCGCATTGTACCGAAGGGGCGCAAGGGCGCAATTGGAACAATGCGTTTTGTGGCGGGTGAAGGTCATCACAAAAGCAGCGTTGGTTCTGTCTGTGCAATCCGCTATGCTAGCGCTCACTTTAAACCCCGCATTTCCGGCCCAGGTAAGGAAGCTTTCATGGTGGTTGAGCAGCCCTACATTTCGGTGCGTGATCTGACCTTTACGCGTGGCGACCGTCTGATCTACGACGGCCTGTCCGTCGATTTTCCTCGTGGCAAGGTCACCGCAATCATGGGTCCCAGTGGCACCGGGAAAACAACCTTGCTGCGTCTGATTGGCGGCCAATTATTGCCCGACAGTGGTTCTATCCTGCTGGCCGGAGAAGAAATCACCACGCTCAAACGTCATCAGCTGTTCGAACTCCGCAAACAGAAAATGGGCATGTTGTTCCAGACCGGTGCCCTGTTTACTGACTTGGATGTGTTCGATAACGTGGCTTTCCCCTTGCGTGTTCATACCGATCTGCCCGAATCCATGATTCGGGATCTGGTACTGATGAAGCTGGAAGCCGTCGGTTTGCGCGGAGCTCGCAGTCTTAATCCGGCTGAATTGTCCGGCGGCATGGCGCGGCGCGTGGCACTGGCACGTTCCATCGCCATGGATCCTGAACTGATCATGTACGACGAACCCTTTACCGGTCTTGACCCTATTTCAATGGGAATGATCGTCAAGCTGATTCGCGGGCTGAACAAGGCACTCGGACTGACCAGCCTGCTGGTATCCCACGATGTTGAGGAATGTTGCGGGATTGCTGATTACCTGTGCCTGGTCTCGGGTGGCAAGGTGATCGGTTTTGGCACGCCGAATGAGCTGTTGCATGAAGGCTCGGATGAAGTTCGCCAGTTCCTCAATGGCGACCCTGATGGGCCGGTACCGTTTCATTATCCCGCGAATGATTACCGCCAGGACATATTGGCAGGGAGCGACTGAATATGCTCAATCGATTGCAGTTGCTGGGCCGTCGTGGCTTGTCTTCCATTGAGGCACTGGGCGCCGCGTCCCTGGTGTTATGGCATTCGCTGGCTTGGGGCGGCCCAGGCAGTGCGACGTTTTCTGACCTGATTCGACAACTCTATTCTGTTGGTGTGCGCTCGCTCAGTATTATTGCCGTTGCCGGCTTTTTTGTCGGTATGGTGCTGGGGTTGCAAGGCTATACCATTCTGGTTGATTTTGGCTCCGAGGCGGCGCTGGGCACGCTGGTGTCGCTGACGCTGTTGCGTGAGCTGGGGCCGGTGGTCGCGGCGCTGTTGTTTGCCGGGCGGGCTGGTTCCGCGTTAACGGCAGAAATTGGCCTGATGAAGGCAACGGAACAGTTGTCGGCGATGGAAATGATGGGGGTTGATCCGCTCAAGCGAGTGATTACGCCGCGTTTGTGGGCCGGTATTATCTCGCTGCCCGTGCTGACGCTGATATTTAATACCGTGGGCATCTGGGGCGGGGCCTTTGTTGCCGTTGATATGTTGGGTATTGATGAAGGTGCCTACTGGGGCAATATGCAGGCGTCAGTCGAATTTTATAACGACGTGGTCAAGGGAATTATCAAGTCGGTCGCATTTGGCTGGGTGGTGACCTGGATTGCGGTTTATCAGGGCTATGCATCAATGCCGACTTCAGAAGGCATTGGCAAGGCAACAACCCAGACGGTGGTGATTTCCTCGCTGGCGGTATTGGGACTCGATTTTGTACTGACAGCAGTCATGTTTGGAGGCGTTTAATTATGCAAAAGCGTTCTGTAGAGCTCACCGTCGGTGCTTTTATGGTGATCGGTATCCTGGCTCTGGTACTGATGGCGCTCCGCGTCAGCGGTTTGTCGATGAGTGATGCCGGAGATACCTATACCATCAAGGCCCGTTTCGAAAATCTGGGGGGGCTGAATGAGCGCGCCAAGGTCTCCATGGCGGGAGTAACCATTGGTCGGGTGACCAAAGTGTACCTCGACAAAGAATGGTACTCGGCTGTTGTCGAGATGGAAATCACCAAGGACATGAGCACCCTGACCAGCGATACGTCAGCGGCGATTCTTACCGCAGGCTTGCTGGGAGAAAAATACATTGGCCTGACAGTGGGTGCCGAGGAAGACTTCCTCAAAGCAGGCGACTGGATTGAAGATACCCAGTCGGCGCTGGTACTTGAGGAATTAATTGGCCGTTTCTTGTTTAACAAAGCAGAAGATGGCTGATTTGCTGTTTCAGGATCACTTTGTTGCAATTTGTAATAGTTGTAACTTAGCTTTCCAGATCAGGCGTATGGCTGCTGCCATACGGTTGACACACAACGATAAGCCCGCGCTACATGGAGAGAAGGAGACGGCATGATTCGGTTGCTATTATTGCTTATGGTATTGCTTGCGCCTGGTGTTCAGGCACTTGAGTCAGAAGAACTGGGTGAGCACGCCCACGAAGTGGTGCGACGGGTAACGACCAAGGTGCTGGAGAAAATCAACACCAATCGGGATCTTTACGAGAGCGACAAGGCCCGGTTTTATTGGGAGCTGGAAGATGTGTTGGGGCCGATGGTGGATTTTCGCCGGCTGACTCGCAAGATCATGGGGCGTTATTATTTTGATGCCAGCAAGGAACAACGTCAGCGTTTTGCCCGTGCCTTCAAGCGCAGTTTGCTGAGTTCCTACGCGACCGGCCTGATTGAGTTCACCGATTACGAAGTCCGGATGCTACCGCCTCGCAAGGATTTTGAACACACATCATCCAACACTCTGGTCGATCTGGAAGTTATTACCCCCAGTGGTCGGGTTTTTCCCATCACCCAGAGCATGTACTACGACCTGTCCTCCTACGCCTGGAAAGCGCAAAACGTGATTGTTAACGGCATCAACATCGGACAATTGTTTAATGAACAGTTTGTTCAGCTGGTTGAAGATAACAATGGCAATATTGGTGCGGCCATCGATCAATGGATCGAAAATTTGCAAGAGCAGGGACGCGAGTTGCGCAAGCGCTCCGTTGTCAGTGGGGCACAATAATGACCACGCTTGAGTCCCTCTCCGCCAACCTGGCCAATGTCAGTGGTGACATGCTGGCGTCCACTGTGGTTGCCTTGATTGAACCAGGGCACGAAATGATTCGCAGCTCCGGTGGCGAATGGTGTCTGGATATGTCCAATGTGGATCGGGTATCGAGTGCTGCCGTGGCACTGCTACTCGATTGGATGAGAACCGCACGCCAGCACGACATTCACATGACCATTCGCTCGGTGCCAGAACGGTTGATGCCTATTCTGCAGGTCAGTGACCTGGAAGTGCTGTTTGCCGAAGTCATGGTCACTGACGCATAACGCACATAAAAAGAGGGACGGCTTGGGTGCCGTTCCTGATGGTCACCGCGTACGGCCTGGCCCCCTCAGCTGACTATCGGCCGAATATCTATTGCTGATCCTCCTTCCACTTATTCTGATCCACTAAATCCGCTATCATTCCCGCCCTCTCTAATTCCAATACCGGTGGAGCAATATGACACCTTCTACACTCTCCGAAATCCAGGCCATGCTGGAAAGCCAGTTTCCTGACGTCCAGTGGTCTGTTGATGGTGATGGTTACCAATATCAGGTAGAGGGCATCGGCGATCATTTTGAAGGCCTGAATGCCGTTAAACGCCAGCAGGTTGTCTACAAAGTACTTAACCCTCTGATCGCCAATGGCTCGCTGCATGCCGTGACTATTCGTACCTTCACCAGCGCTGAGTATGCTGCGCGCTGATTTTTGGAAGACACATGGAAAAATTGCAAATTGTTGGCGGCAACCGGCTGTCCGGTGATGTTCGGATCTCGGGTGCCAAAAACTCCGCCTTACCAATTCTGGCCGCTACCTTGCTAGCCGAAGGCGTTATGCGGGTCGGTAACTTGCCGCACCTGCATGACATCACCACGATGCTGGAATTGCTGGGGTGCATGGGTGTTGAAGTGGCGATCAACGAAGATATGTCGGTCGAGACCGATTGCCGCCATGTTAAAAGCTGTGTTGCTCCCTATGACCTGGTGCGCACCATGCGGGCATCGATCCTGGTGCTGGGGCCATTATTGGCGCGTTATGGTGAAGCCGAAGTATCCTTGCCAGGAGGTTGCGCCATTGGCAGCCGTCCGGTTGATTTACACCTGCGTGGTATGGAAGCGATGGGTGCACATGTTGATGTGCTGGATGGTTACATCAAGGCACATGTGCCAGGTGGCCGTTTAAAGGGCGCGCATATCTTCCTGGATACCCCCACGGTGACCGGCACGGAAAATATCCTGATGGCTGCCGCGCTGGCGGATGGCCGGACAGTGATTGAAAACGCTGCCCGCGAACCAGAAGTGGTGGATCTTGCCAACTGCCTGATTGCCATGGGTGCCAAGATTCAGGGAGCAGGCAGTGCGACCTTGACGGTCGACGGTGTTGAAACCCTGCACGGCTGTTCCTTTGAAGTCTTGCCCGATCGTATTGAAACCGGTACTTATCTGGTCGCTGCGGCGGTGACCGGCGGTTGCGTCAGAACCCGCAACACCGACCCGTTATTACTTGAGGCGGTGCTGCTGAAATTGCAAGAAGCGGGTGCCGAAATCACCACCGGTGACGACTGGATTCAACTGGATATGACCGGCCGCCGCCCTAAAGCAGTGAATATTCGTACCGCTCCGCACCCCGCATTTCCAACCGACATGCAAGCCCAGTTTGTGGTGCTGAATGCGGTCGCTGAAGGTGTGGGTACTGTGATCGAAACCGTCTTTGAAAACCGTTTTATGCACGCCCAGGAACTGGTGCGCATGGGAGCGGATATTCATGTCGAAGGTAACACGGCCATTATTACCGGTCGTGCCGCACTCAGTGGTGCCCCGGTGATGGCCACCGACCTGCGGGCTTCGGCCTCGCTGGTACTGGCTGCGCTGGTCGCCAATGGCACCACCGACGTAAATCGCATTTACCACATTGATCGTGGTTACGAATGTATTGAAGAAAAATTTCAGCAGCTGGGTGCCAATATCCGTCGAATTTCCGGCTGATTGGCACACCACACTAGATTGAGGACATCATGACCCAACCGCTTACCATTGCACTGTCCAAGGGACGCATTCTGGATGACACTTTGCCCCTGCTGGCCGAGGCGGGCATTCATCCGGCGGAAGACATTCAAAAAAGCCGCAAGCTGATCTTCGATACCAATCATGAGCATATCAAGCTGGTGGTGATTCGTGCGACGGACGTACCGACCTATGTCGAATACGGTGCAGCGGATTTGGGTGTGTCGGGCAAGGATGTGCTGATGGAGTACAACAGCGACAATCTGTGTGAGCCACTGGATCTGAACATTGCGACCTGCCGGCTGATGACGGCGGCCATCAAGGGCTATGCGTTGCCAGAAGGGCGGCTGCGGGTGGCGACCAAATTTGTCAACGTGGCCAAACGCTACTTTGCCGAACAGGGCCGTCAGGTCGACATTATCAAGCTGTACGGTGGCATGGAGCTGGCACCGATCATGGGCCTGGCGGATTTGATCGTCGACATCGTGGATACCGGCAATACCCTCAAGGCCAATGGTCTGGAAGCGCGTGACCTGATTGCCCCGATCAGCTCCCGACTGGTGGCCAGTCGTGCCGCGATGAAGGTCAAGCATGCCCAGATTCAGCCTATTATCGATTTGATTGGCGCTGCGGTAGAGCGTCAACAGCAGCAAGCCAAATAACCGGGGAGACAATATGACTTTATCCATTCGTCGATTCAGCTCCGCCCAGGCGGATTTTTCCAGCCAGATGGACGCGCTGTTGTCATGGGACTCGGTATCCGATACCGGCGTCCAACAGGCAGTCACCGACATCGTCAATAATGTGCGCAGCCGTGGCGATGCCGCCGTGATTGAATACACCAACAAGTTCGACCGGATGGATGTGACGTCCATGGCCGACCTGGAGTTGAGTCAGCAGCAGTTGCAGGATGCACTGGATGGCTTGCCAGAAACACAACGTACCGCCTTGCTGGCGGCCGCTGAACGTGTTCGTTCGTATCACAAACACCAGCAGCAGGACTCCTGGCGTTATACCGAAGCCGACGGCACCGTGCTGGGGCAGAAAATCACCCCGATGGACCGCGTTGGCATTTACGTCCCCGGTGGCAAAGCCGCGTATCCGTCTTCGGTCTTGATGAACGCCATTCCGGCTCACGTTGCCGACGTGCAGGAAATCATCATGGTGGTGCCGACGCCAGGGGGAGAGCTGAATCAACTGGTGTTGGCCGCTGCCGCTGCCGCTGGCGTTTCGCGGGTCTTCACCATTGGTGGTGCGCAGGCGGTTGCAGCACTGGCCTACGGCACCGAAACCGTACCGGGAGTGGACAAAATCGTTGGCCCTGGCAATATTTACGTTGCCACCGCCAAGCGCATGGTGTTTGGTCAGGTCGGTATCGACATGATTGCCGGGCCGTCAGAAATTCTGGTGGTATGTGATGGCAAAACCAACCCGGACTGGATTGCCATGGATCTGTTCTCCCAGGCAGAACACGACGAAGATGCCCAGTCGATCCTGGTATCAACCGATGCCGATTTCCTTGATCAAGTGGAAGCCAGCATCAACACGCTGTTGCCCACCATGGAACGTGCTGAAATTATCCGTACGTCGCTGGCGGAGCGTGGGGCGCTGATTCACGCCCGCTCGGACGACGATGCAGTGGCCATTATCAACCGCATTGCACCTGAGCACCTGGAGCTGTCGGTGGCAGACCCGGAAGCCTGGTTACCGTCCATCCGTCATGCCGGAGCCATCTTTATGGGTCGGTATACCGCAGAAGCATTGGGTGATTACTGCGCCGGGCCGAACCACGTATTGCCCACCTCGGGCACGGCGCGTTTCTCATCGCCGCTGGGGGTGTACGACTTCCAGAAACGCTCATCGCTGATTATGTGTTCAGCTGATGGCGCATCGGAACTGGGAAAAGTAGCTTCAACGCTGGCTCGCGGTGAGTTCCTGACTGCCCACGCCCGTTCCGCCGAGTACCGCATCAAGGACTGATGCGGCCGCTGGCGGCCAGCTCAGGAGTCTGTCCGCTGCTCAGCTTTCTGGCTGGGCACCCCGTTGACCGGCAATCGCTTCGGTTTGGGCCAGTTTTCCTTCACGAATAAAATCCACCAGAATCTTGTCGCCCGGATGCAGAATAGCGATCTGATTCATCGCGGCACGGGCATCACTGGCATCCATCTGGTTGATCTTGACGATGATGTCGCCGACCGTCAGCCCGGAAAGATCCGCAGGGCCATCCTGATAAATACCCGTCACAATCAGCCCTTCCAGCGCCTCCGGCAGGGCCAGCGCTTCCAGCAGTTTTGGGGTTGCCTCCTGCACTTCGATACCGAGCCAGCCACGAATGGCAATACCGTGTTGGGAAATATCCGTCAGTGCCCGCTGGGCAACCGTGCCAGGAATGGCAAAACCAATGCCTTCGCTGCCACCACTCTGGGAATAAATGGCAGTATTGATGCCAACCAGTTCGCCGTTGGCATTGATCAAGGCACCACCGGAATTCCCCGGATTAATGGCAGCATCGGTCTGAATGTAGTTCTCATAGGTATTCAGCCCCAGTTGGTTACGCCCGGTAGCCGACACAATTCCTAATGTCACCGTCTGGCCAACGCCAAACGGGTTGCCTATCGCCAGTACAACATCACCCACCCGCAGATGCTCGTTATGGGCCACCTGAATCACCGGCAGATCCGCCATGTCAATTTTCAGAATGGCCAGATCTGCTTCCGGGTCAGAGCCGATCAGGGTCGCACTGGCCTCGCGACCATCACGCAGGGCTACCACAATCTGGTCGGCATCCTTGATCACATGATTATTGGTGAGGATATGGCCTTCCGCTGTCATGATCACACCGGAACCGAGACTGGACTGCAGCCGCTCGCTGGGCTCTGGCTTGGTGTTGAAAAAACGCTGGAACAGCGGATCATCAAACAACGGATGCTGTTTGCGTTTTACCACCTTGCTGGTGTAAATGTTGACAACCGCAGGAGCTGCCCGCTCCACGGCATCAGCGTAACTGCTCACCATGCCGGACGCTGTCGGTGTATCCTGCTGGACGGCAGCAGCCGTTTGCTGGTTCTGTTGCTGGAGCGCAGGCGTCACCCATTGCGGCGCCCAAAGCAGAATCATCAAGGCGACACACAGACCGACCAGTGATGGCACCAGCATAGTGTGAACAAAGGAATATCGGGGCATGTAAGCAAGTCTCCACGGGGTTGCGAGCAAGCCGCAGGTTCAAACGATCAGGTCGATTATTGCTGGCCAACAAATTTAACAGAAATAAGCGAGACGCATCATGTTAGATGGCGCTATTGAACGCCAGCAGCTGCTGACATATCTGGACCAATTGTTGCAAAACCGGCAGATCCGGGATTATTGCCCAAATGGTCTGCAAGTCGAGGGTCGAGATCGCATTCAGCACATCGTCACCGGTGTGACAGCCAATCAGGCGCTGATTGATGAAGCCATTGCGCTCGGTGCCGATACCTTGCTGGTGCATCATGGTTACTTCTGGAAAGGCGAAAATGCCTGTGTGACCGGGATCAAACGCGAACGCCTGAAAGCCCTGCTGGCCCACGATATCAACCTGATCGCCTACCACCTGCCGCTGGATGTTCACCCTGAACTGGGCAACAACGCCCAGCTGGCCGATATTCTCGAACTGACCGTCACCGACGCTATCGATCCGCTGGATCATACGACCCCCGGCCTGATCGGGCGATTATCAAAGCCGATGGCTGCCGCCGAGTTTGCCCAATGGATTGGCGAATGCCTGGATCGTACGCCATTACATATTGGCGAAGATGAAGACATCATCGAAACAGTTGCCTGGTGTACCGGTGGCGCGCAGGGTTACCTGCAGCTGGCAGTGGATGCCGGTGTCGACGCCTATATCACCGGTGAAATCAACGAACCGGCGGTACACCTGGCGCGCGAAACCGGCACCCATTTCTACAGTGCTGGTCATCACGCCACCGAGCGTTACGGTGTTCTGGCTCTGGGGCAGCACCTGGAAACCGAGTTTGGTATCAAGGTCACGTTTGTCGATATTGATAACCCGGTTTGAGCCCGACGTCTGAGTGGTCGGAGATCATCTATTTAATCCGGTACCCGCCGGTTTCTGGATGGTCTCGAATTACGAAATCAGAGCCGGGGCTGTGCAGAATTAAATAGATAGCCCCCGTCGCCCCGAGTGCGTATGAGCCGGCGGATATCGTTGAGAAACGGGCTGGAAATTTGAGGGGAAATTGACATGTCGACATTGACCGTACGCTTGCCCGACGATAAACATAATCGCCTGAAAGCTCTGGCAGCTCACAGAAAAATCAGCATGAACAAACTGATTGAAGAGCTATCAACCCAGGCCATCGCTGAGTTTGATACTGAAATCCGCTTCAGGGCTATGGCGGCAGTGGGCAGGAGCTGCTGGATAAGCTGGACGAGCACTTTATGGGATAGCTCCGATGGTTTCAGATTCGAGAGTTCAATGACGACGGGTTTGAAAGATCCAGCACGAATACGTCAATGACGCCTCGCAAATCATCTTTTGTTGTTCACTGGGAGATGTGTTCTGAACCAAAGCACCAGATAGATTGGCGCCGCAACATCCCCACGCAGGAGCATAGGGACGAGACCCGGCGCAGTCTGTTGGCCGGTTGACTCCCCGGCATAGCGTGGGTTAACTGCGCGGTATATATCTGTAGAGAATCCATGATGAAAAACCTGACCACCATACTGATGGACCTGCTCTGTTATCTCTCGGTAGAGCCGGACAACGGTTATGACCCGGATGAAACCGCCGACCTGCAAATTAATGCCTGGCAAACCCTGATTCACGATCTGACCGAGGAAGAGTCTGCCCTGATCAAAGACGCAGCCCGCTTGAAGCTGGCATCGATGGAGGGGATTCAGAATCCAACGCCGGAGCAGGAGCAGGTGATGGATATTCTGAGTGCGTTTGTCGACGGTGAATTGCAGTGAGTTGAAAGCCTGTCACCCATCATGTACAAGGCTGCTGCGGATATTAGCGCGCTGATGCGCGGAAGCTACGGGCGCTAGTGGCGGGGCTGTGTTGCCATCCGTCACATAAAAAAGCGGAAACGTTGAGGGTTAAATGGCCAAACAAATGCTTGGCAATGGCAGGTGTCGGTACTCAGCGACATATTGTTGAAAACGGGGGGATGGATACCTGCAACGTCGCGGAGTTTGGTGCTTAACGAACTCTCAGGTCGTCCGGTTTGTCTTGTAGAAGATGGTGGTATAGTTAAGTAATCATCATTCAGGACATGTGCATGATTTACAGTTTCTCCATCTCCAATAGCGGGCCGATTGCCTCTGCCAAAGGGCAGGGGCTTGGCGCATTGAATCTGATCATTGGGGAAAATGGTTGTGGCAAGACCTGGCTGCTGAAAAGCCTTTATTGCGTTATGCGTACTCAGGAAGAATCCGGGCGCGGCAATGACAAGCGTGAATTCCATGACGTTCTGAGTGACAAGCTCTATTGGATGTTTCAGACCGACTCTCTGGGCGCTATGGTGCGTCGAGGCAAGGGCAACCGCCTGAGTTTTGAAGTGTCCATGTCGGACAACACCAGTCTTGCATACAGTTTTGGGCAAGACACCAGCAAGCTGGTAAAGCCATCGCTTAACACCCTTTCTGAACGTGAAGACAACTCGATCTTTCTGCCCCCCAAGGAAGTGCTGTCACTGTGGCATGTGATTTTGCGCAGTGCCTTGCAGAATCGTGAGTTTGGTTATGACGCCACCTATTCCGATCTGGTGCTGGCGTTGCAGAACCAACCACAAAAGGGCCGTAACTACGACAGCTTTTCCAGATCCCGCAAACAACTGGAAGAGATGTTTCAGGGTAAGGTCACGTTCGAGAACAACGAGTGGATTTACAAACAGGGCAACTCGAAATTCTCGATTCACAGCACGGCAGAAGGCATCAAGAAAATCGCCATTCTGGATACCTTGCTCGGCAACCGTTTCCTGACACCGGGTTCGGTAATTTTTGTCGATGAGCCAGAATCCGCCTTGCACCCGACAGCGATTGTGCAGTTTTTGGATATTCTGGCCCTGCTGGCACAGCAGGGCATGCAGATATTTATGGCCACTCATTCTTATTATGTGGTCAAAAAGCTGCTCTTGATCGCTCGCCAGCAACAACTGCCCATCCCTTGTTTTCTCTCTGATTCTCAGGGTGTCTGGCAGCAGAGCTGTTTGTTAAATGACGGTCTGCCAGAAACCGAAATCATCAAGGAATCCGTCAGGCTGTTTGAACAGGAGTTCGAAGGAATCGGATGATCACCATCACAGAGTCAGGGATGACGTTTGGGCCTTTTGATCCTGATCGGGTTTTCAGGATCGAAGAGTCTGCATTTTTGCGAGGCAAACAACTCAAGGCCTGTGAGTTTGTCTGGCTTACTCCGCAAGATAGCCTGCTGCTGATCGAAGCCAAAAGCTCGGTTCCTAACCCTCATACATCCCCCAAAGAATACGACGAATTTTTCACCAGTATCTTCGAAAAGCTGGATAACTCATTACAAATACTCGCGGCAGGTTTGCTGGAGCGTCATAACGAATTGACTCACCAAATGGGCCCGATGGCTAGAGTTACGCCACTTGGGCCAGAGCGCAGAATTATGTTGTATCTGGTGATTCCGGAGATGCCAGATGAATACCTTCCGCCTTTTAGCGATAAATTAGCCAGTGTATTAAAACGCCAGGGTCAGATATGGCGAGCGGAGGTTAAAGTGATTAATAAGCGGTTGGCGGGGACGGTGGGGCTAGTGGATTATTAATTATATTAAATAGGAGGTTATGGCATGGAAGATTGTGAGATAATTGATCTTGCCTGTGATGTTTGCTTGAAAATTAAAGATGACTTGAATGAGTATGTTTATCTTCCCCAGAAAGGGCAACTGTCGATTAGGTGGGAAGATTCCAGAGAGTTTTATGCATACGCATCTTCAAAGACAATAGCTGGTGAGGCTCCGGATTATTATGTTCATATTAGTTATGGTGTTTTGATTGATCTTTATAGATGTGTTGACCAATGCCATTAACTTAAGCCCTGCTACTGCTTGTACGCACTCGCCGGAGGCGGAGGCTGTCTCTTTCGAGCCATGCGAGCGTAGTGTCTACCCGGCCTGACCGCGTGTGTATATCTCGAAATATGCTGCACCAGGGCGAGCCAGTTTCCCCTGATGACCTGCCACCAAAACCACTTCACCAGTCGAGCAGCTTGTGTGAAGTTGACCTTATACTGATGTTTTTTTTATCCCTCCATCAACCTGATGCTGTGCGCACTGACAGGCTAATGCCACAATGTTCTTATGGATCACGGTGGCATAAATATCTTGCAAAACGGTCTGTACCTTTTTACCACTGAACTGCTCAATCTGAAGCCTGGATTTCAGGGTTTTGTAGTCTTCCTCGATGCCCCAGCGAGCAAAGGTCAGTTCTTTTTCATAGCTTTGCCGCAACGAGATTCCCTGGGCTTTGGCTAACATCACCAGCTGTTCCTGTACACGTTTGAAGAGTTGGTTGTCGGTTGGATAGGCAACGGCCTTTTCCATCACCGTGGTGTCAGCGACCAGAGTCTTGCAGCTGGCTTCGTCGATGATGTTCAACTCCAGCCCTAGGCGAACCGTCATTTTCATCAGTGTCTTTAACCCGCCCTCGCCGAGACGTCGGCGGAAACGCCCGAACGTGGTGGGATCAATCGGTGGTCGATGTTGGAAATACTGCTCGCCGCAGAAGTGCTGCCAGTAGGGGTTTTCTACCCAGCGGGCGATGCAGTGTTCATCCGATAGCGCGTAGATGTGTTTCAGGAGTGTCAGGCCAATCATTAATCGGGACGATGATCCAGGGCGTCCGTTGTTTGAGCAGTAAAAACTCTGGCAGTGACGCTCCAGTTCAGCCCAGTCGATACGTTGACTGAGCTGAACAAGTTCATGCCTGGGGTCGATCAGGTCAAGCAGCTCCGGGCGCAACAGGCGTGTAAGGCTGTTGAATGCTGGCGTCGAAGGTTTTGCAGGGACGACGAATTAAATGTCGTTTATTGAGCTAATAAGCGGCATTTTCACAACCAACTTGATGTAAATCAATTGATCAATACCATTCAGCCATAGTATCTTAGGTCTGTAAGGAATTATCTGACAGGAATTGAAGCGCAAGGAATGCACATAACCACTACTTATACAATAATTAAAAAATCACAGAAAAATATCTTATGGAATGGACTATTACTTCGGGCAAAACTCTGTCCGATATCTATCCTGTGTTATGTTAATATCAATTCGACCTATTGTTTTATAAATAATAATAGGTACTCATCCTTTTCTGCAAAAAAGTCACTTCAGCTTAAGATTGTCGAATTATTTTTAATGTCATTTAAAATAGCCACCCATTCCCACAAGCAAAAACGTATCAAAATCATAAGTTTTGCCAACAAATCCAGCGCACTAATGTTTACGAGAGTCAATACATAAAAGGCAAGCTGAACCAAAAATAATATCCAACATTAAAATAGCTTATCCGACAAGGGATGACGAATTCGGAACAATTTAATTATAAGATTATAAACTCAACAAAGGATGGTAACACATGAAAAAAAACATAATATTCTACTTGGCAATCTTGCTACTAATATCCAGCCAATCATTTGGATTTGGTATTGATTTTTCTCCGATAACAGATCCTCTCGCCGATTTAGAAGATTCTGTGAGAGAAGAAGCTGCTGACGCTGAAGATACTGTCCGAGATGATTTGGCAGACGCTGAAGATACCGTCCGAGATGAATTGGCAGATGCTGAAGATACTGTCCGGGATGGACTAGCTGACGCAGAAGATGCAGCAGTGCAATTTGGAAGTTGGCTGGATGACAGATGGCCTGAATTAGGCATTCATAACGATGAAGAAGAGGACTCCAATAACAACTTCGCACTCATCAAAACAAGTATCGACTTTGATAATGTTTACGTTGAGACTCTAGACAATCGAAACATAGATATTTATAAGATAGAAAACTCATATACCAAGCGATCAATAACGTGGGAAAAAAAGAAGATTTTCTGGGGAAGAGTGACAATATGGTACCCCAAGCTAGTTACCATACATATAGACAGCACTCCAGAGCCATATGAAAGCAAAGATTCAATATCAGGTAAAGATCAAGATGTCGATGGAGTTTATGATGACCTTGAATACTTTATTTATTCAAATATAGATGATTACGAAATAAAAACCGGAGCCTATAGGCTGGCAAATTCGGTTATGCAAATGATCGAAAACCCGGACAACGAAGAAAGGTTTTTCACTGCCACAGTTAACTACCGAAGAGCGTTAGACTGCCTAAAAGATGCAAACCCAAACTTTGTATATGCACTAAAGCTATTATCCATGGCGAGTCAAGATAGATTTGCTGCGTTTATAAGAATGGAATACACAACTGGAACAAAATTGATTGCGGCCGAAAGATTAGGAGAACTGACATGCCAAGGATGATACTTCAAATAATAGCACTATTTTTAATAAGCTCTTCAGTCCTCAGCGCAGTGGAATGCAAAATCCCATCAGAAGATGAAGTAGCAATATTATATATAAATGGCATAGATACAGACGGAGGTGCTTTCAAAAAAAATGTAAAAAATTTGAAAGATGGGATTCTTAAAAATTATAAGAATTTCTCTTTGGACACATCTGTTCACAACCCGACTTGGGGAATGGTATTAGACGTGCATCAGGCACTGGCGCAACTCGAACAGGATATGATCCGAAGCAATCCGAATGGCATGTCAATTGCCGACAATCGTGTATACCATGTTAAATTAGCAGCGGCAAAGCTTATGTTAGAAGGAGAGCAATTAAAGAGCCGCGAAGACTTTGAAGAAATTGAAAGGTATTTATCTAATATTGACGACGCGAATGCTATATATGATATTCGAGATGCGCAATCAACTATCGAAATGCTTAAAAACTCTAGCGACCAAGAACTCGCCAACTTAGATCCGGTTGATATATTACAAATGGCACTCACTACAGAAGCATATCAAAGCATAATAAACCAATACATTTATGCAACAAAAGAAATGTATAAGGCTTCATTTGAATCAAACCTTCCTGAAATTGCACCTGCATTATTTGCCCAGGTAGAACACTTACTGCAAAACAATGAACCATTTATTGTTTTAGGTCATTCGCAGGGAACAATTATCGGTAAACAGTTAGTACAAATACTGGATGATTTCATTGATGAGATTGCCCCTAAGCAAATTGGTGAAAGTGAAATGTATGGCTTAATGGAACTAGCATCAATGAATCTTGATATTGAAAGCAACTGGTCATCTTCATCCAGAGCAAAACAAACAACTTTATTTTCTGATATCGTCCAACGAGTGGTTGCCTCTACCATATATTCACAAACGAATGGTAGATATTCTCTTCACTCTCCAACCAATGGATTTCATTTTGAATACTTTAATTTTGATGACTCCTATGGACATGGCTTGGCAAGTTATGCAAAAGATTACCCTAGCTTGAATAACATCAACGTGGGAAAAATTGAGCGCATCAGAAAATCACTCCGAGTATGCGAAGAAAAACCTGTTAAATTCACCTGTCCTGAAATCAATATCAGATATGGCTCGAATTACAACCAAACCGTTAAAACCGGTCATGGAAGCGGAACACTATTTTTGGAATTTGATGCATTTACGATTCCAGATTACATAAATGTTTATGTAAATGATGAGCTTGTCCGCAGAAGCTTCAATCATGCTGGAAAACTAAACTGGAGAATTCCGATCCGCCGAGTATCAGCCGATCAACCAGAAAACACAATACGCTTTGAGGTTGAAAAAGGAGAAGGTACTTCTGAGTGGTCACTAAAAACCTGGTGTAACTGAGTGAAACGTGTTTAATAAGTAGTCGTCCCTGCAACACCTTCGACGCCAGCATTCAACAGCCTTTCACGCCTGTTACGGCCAGACTTTCTACCCGTAAAATCATATTACGATATCAAAATCTGGTAGATCGCCATGACGCCCAAAGACAAGCAGCACGACAAACAGAAAGATTTCCTGCGCCCGGAGCTGCTTGACCTGATCGACCCCAGGCATGAACTTGTTCAGCTCAGTCAACGTATCGACTGGGCTGAACTGGAGCGTCACTGCCAGAGTTTTTACTGCTCAAACAACGGACG
>NZ_JBBKTX010000079.1:0-421 GCF_044962685.1 Oceanobacter antarcticus | reverse complement strand
GCGGCGAGCAGTATTTCCAACATCGACCACCGATTGATTCCATCACGTTCGGGCGTTTCCGCCGACGTCTCGGCGAGGACGGTTTAAAGACACTGATGAAAATGACGGTTCGCCTAGGGTTGGAACTGAATATCATCGACGAAGCCAGCTGTCAGACCTTGGTCGCGGACACGACCGTGATGGAAAAAGCCATTGCCTATCCGACCGACAGCCGACTCTTCAAACGTGTACAGGAACAGCGGGGGATGTTAGCCAAAGCCCAAGGCATTTCGTTACGTCAGAGCTACGAAAAAGAACTGACTCATCTCAAACACAAAGCGGCGGGCTACGCCCATGCCCGACAGTTCAAGCGTTTGAAGAAGGCTCTCAAGAAAATGGCGACGCTGGTTGGGCGACTGACGCGAGACATCCTGCGCAAGCT
>NZ_JBBKTX010000078.1:0-424 GCF_044962685.1 Oceanobacter antarcticus | reverse complement strand
CCAGGATCTCTTGCGGTTTAATCCCGGTGTTTAGCCAGCTTTGAATCAGATTCCAGTACAGGGGATGGCCGTCGTAGGGGTTGTCAGGGACACAGTAGCAGGCGGTGATGAAGTGACTATCAGCACGGCCACTTTTTGACCAAATTCATAGCGTGTCGACTCTTGCCTTTGGCGATGCACTGAACGTCTGGTTCATGCAGGCTGTACCGTTTCGGGCCTTCCCAGTCTTGCTGTGTTTGCTTGATGAGTTGAGAGGCTTGCACGGCTTTTTCAAGAATAAGCCGGCTTTGCTCGGTGACTGGCAGCTTGCGCAGGATGTCTCGCGTCAGTCGCCCAACCAGCGTCGCCATTTTCTTGAGAGCCTTCTTCAAACGCTTGAACTGTCGGGCATGGGCGTAGCCCGCCGCTTTGTGTTTGAGATGAG
>NZ_JBBKTX010000077.1:0-454 GCF_044962685.1 Oceanobacter antarcticus | reverse complement strand
ACATATATAGACGCTTCCCCAATATCAAGGATGACTTGGCCCTGACACCTGCCATATGCCCTTGATTTATTTCCTGTTAACCATCACTTGTTCGTTGCGATGACAGTGGCAGTTCTGACATCCCGTCCATGAATGAATAGCGGCTTCTGTTCGGGATCAGCTCCCGCAGCCCTGATGAAATCCGAACCCTGGCACCTTTAACATCTATTCGATCTGGCCACGCCGATCGTGTCCCGCTCAGGCTCTACCAGGGACGGCTTGCCCCGTTACATCATCAAACAACGACTACCCGATGGGTTCTTGCTTTCAGGCCGGATTAAAGACCGTTTGACGTGTCAAAACGCTCCAGATAATCCGCGCCAGTTTATGCGCAATGGCGACAACGCCCTTGTGCAATCCGCGACGCTGGACGATGTCTATCATCCAGCGCGCCAGATTTGTGTCTTCGTTTCGC
>NZ_JBBKTX010000076.1:0-457 GCF_044962685.1 Oceanobacter antarcticus | reverse complement strand
TGACAACCCCTACGACGGCCATCCCCTGTACTGGAATCTGATTCAAAGCTGGCTAAACACCGGGATTAAACCGCAAGAGATCCTGGTCGACCGAGGGTACCGGGGAGCGCAACACGACAGCAGTATAGCCGCCGTCGATGTCTGCATCAGCCATCAAAAGAAAGGACGAGGCAAAGCGCACCCGGAACAGTCAAGGCGCAATGGCATAGAACCGATCATCGGTCACATGAAGTCAGACGGACTCATGAAAAGAAACTGGCTGAAAGGGGTTGTTGGAGATTGCATCCACGCTCTGCTGTGCGGAGTTGGTCAGAACCTGAGAAGAATTCTGAGGCACCTGAGGTCTCTTTTTGCGCTCATATTCTGGGTGTTATCAGGGGTAATAGATGGGGCGTACGAGTCTGAATTCGAATGGGAACAGGCTAGGGAATGGGCCGCTTGACGAAATGCCCACTTT
>NZ_JBBKTX010000075.1:0-458 GCF_044962685.1 Oceanobacter antarcticus | reverse complement strand
TGACGCGCACCAGGCGTAACGAAGTTGATGCTGCTGTGCCGATGCTCTTCGTTATAAGCATGCGAGAACGCCAGCATCCACTCGCGTATCGCTTGCAGCGAGCTGAAGCCCTTTGAAGGCCACGCAGGGCAGTATTTGACTGTTCTGAACAGTGATTCGGAGTACGGGTTATCGTTGCTCACCCGTGGGCGACTGTATGACATCAGCATACCAAGTTCCGCCAGCCGTGCTTTGAGCGTATACGAGGTCATCGGTGCGCCGTTATCCGAGTGCAACACGGGCGGATTGTGCCAGCAGCCCTCCCGCAGTAACGCACGTTCAACCAGCTGTTTCGCACGCTCGCCAGACTCGGCATCATGTACCTCCCAGGCGACGATCTTGCGGCTGTACACGTCCATGATCAGATACAGATACCAGTGCTGGCCGCGCACTTCCGATGGGCAGTAGCTGATGTCCCA
>NZ_JBBKTX010000074.1:0-468 GCF_044962685.1 Oceanobacter antarcticus | reverse complement strand
CCTTTACTGAAGCGCTCCGGGTGCTGAGCGTACATCTCGTCCAGTGCCGCTTGCCGGAGGTGAGCGATTTCAAGGTATTCCCCGCTAAACACCTGATGGGGCGTAAAACCGGCCAGGCTGCTGTGGTGGTGATCATGGTTGTACCAGCGGACATAGTCCTCATTCCAATGTACCGCATGGTCGTAGCTGTCGAAGCGGCCCGGGTAGTCCGGCTGATATTTCAGGGTCTTGAACTGTGCTTCACTCATCGCGTTGTCGTTGCTCACTCGGGGGCGGCTATGACTGGCCGTCATCGTCAACTCACCCAGCAAATCCAGATAGCAGTGGGCGGTCATGGGGGTGCCACGATCCTGATGCAGCGTGAGCGTACCGGGTTGTATGTCATAACGTTCATGCGCTTCCATGATCAGCTGGCTGGACAGCGCACTGTTTTCCTTGCGTGACAGCATCCAGGCCACAATGTAACGG
>NZ_JBBKTX010000073.1:0-490 GCF_044962685.1 Oceanobacter antarcticus | reverse complement strand
TCTTGATAATCTTGACTTCAGATCATCTCAGTAAGCACCCACACGAATTACTTAATGCTTAATTTTTTAAAGAGCTGTTCGACTGTTTCGTCGAAGCGGGCTGTGCATATTACAGCATCAATTCCCATTGTCAAGCGGTTTTTTTATTTCGCTTTAAAGTGATCCAGAGGACTCAACTTCAAAACAAACCGCTTTCACCATCCAGACCAGAGGTCTAAATCGTGTGGCGCATTCTACAGCGCCAGATTCTGTTGTCAATCGTTATTTTCAATAAACTTCTTTAAAAACAACTACTTACAACCGGAAGTGAACACATCTTTCTGATCACTTCCTGAATAGAGGTGGCGAATATTACGCTGATAATTCAGCATGTCAACACCTTTGATTCGTTTTCTTTTCGAGGCTGTCAGATCAAACGAGATGACGTCACTCTTAAAGATCGAAACAGCGAGCATAAAATCATGAAGCTTGTTCCGTTCCCCGCCGCATC
>NZ_JBBKTX010000072.1:0-493 GCF_044962685.1 Oceanobacter antarcticus | reverse complement strand
CGGCCAAAGGAAGATCATGTTCAATGCGTACACGGGGTAATTCAGCCGGTAAAGGCTTACGGCCGGATGTTTTTTTAACGGGCTTTGGTGTTTCAGCCAGGGGCAATTCCGAGTGTAAGGACTCGGCGTCTATCGACTCGGCCGTATCCACTGCATAGGCATCGGCCTCGCATTCAACCTCATCGAACAGTTCGACTTGTTGATCACTTTTTTCGCTGCTTTTACCAAACTGGCGCTGCTTAAACAGAATGATCTGTTCTTCCAAAAACTGGATGCATGATTGTTTTTGGTTAATTAATTGTTCTTTATTTTTTAACTGATTATTTTTTTCTTCCAATAATTGATGCTGCGCTAAAAGCTGTTGTTTTAGAACAGAAATGTCATCAGGTAAGTGATCCGTCGGTGGTGTTTTCATGGGTTGGAGTATACCAACCCTGGTTAATTCATGGCAGTGTAAAATAAGGTTTCATGCGGTTTATTATTAAAAATATCC
>NZ_JBBKTX010000071.1:0-498 GCF_044962685.1 Oceanobacter antarcticus | reverse complement strand
CCACCAACCAAGTGGTCAAGGTCGCCAACAGCAAGATTTTGTACGGCGTCTATATCGCCGTCACCCTGCTCAGCATCATCGCCTTCCGCTCCCTGCCCGCAGTGATCTGCGCCATGGTGCCGCTGGTACTGACCTCGATTTTGGTCGAGGCACTGATGGTCTTTCTGGGCATCGGCATCAAGGTCTCGACCTTGCCGGTGATCGCTCTCGGGGTCGGCATCGGCATCGACTACGCGCTCTACATCCTCAGCGTGGTGCAAACCTGGCTGCGCGCTGGAGCCAGCCTCTCCGAAGCCTACTATCGGGCCCTGGTGTTCACCGGCCGGGTAGTTATTTTTACCGGCTGCACCCTCGCCATTGGCGTCGGTGCCTGGGCGTTCTCACCGATCAAGTTCCAGGCCGACATGGGCATATTACTGACCTTCATGTTCCTGTGGAACATGCTCGGCGCGCTGATTTTACTGCCGGCGCTGGCGAGTTTTTTACTGAAACGCAGCC
>NZ_JBBKTX010000070.1:0-500 GCF_044962685.1 Oceanobacter antarcticus | reverse complement strand
TCGGTTTGCAGGTAGCCTTGATAATCACCAAGCAGCGATCTGGCCACATCGGTGCGACGACGACTGGCGTAATCAAATAAGATAATGGGGTGTTCCCGATCACCGGTTTTTCGTACCCACATGTAGCTGAGGCTTTCGGCTGTTTTATCCGGTTCTTTTAAGACCTGAACTCGGGTTTCATCCATATGGATATAACCGCTTTCAAGTAATTGATCATTGAGCAGGTTGTAAAGGGGTTGCAGCAACTCACTGCTTTTCATCATCCAGTTGGCTAAGGTGTTGCGCGGTAAATGTATGCCCATGCGTTTGAAGATGGTTTCCATTCGATAGAGTGGCAATCCGTCTTGATATTTGGCCACAGCAATGTGCGCCAGTAAGCCAGGGCTGGCATTGCTTTTAGGGATTGGCTGCGTCGGTAAAGCGGCCATCTGCACGCCGCTTTCACAGGCTTCGCAAACGTATTTTTGTCGTGCATGCACCAAGACTTGAACCACCGCCGG